>CAJGDZ010000118.1 GCA_904502055.1 uncultured Clostridia bacterium
CAATGGGAATGATGACGCGTCCCACGCGCAAGAGCGTGCCCGTTTTGAGCGTGGCGTAGCGCGTCAGGTTGACACCGTAAAGCCAGTCGATGTACGTGCGCGCCAAGCCTTCGTTAGCAAGGCCTTCGTACTCGCTCTCATCCTTCATTTCGGAGAGCGCCTTGCGAATGGTCTCAGGGGTCTGGTCGGGTAGCCAAAGTCGCTTGAAGGCCTTTTGTCCCTTCAGCGCGTGCTTGACGCACAGGCGGACAATGATCTCACCCTCGCGGTCGGCGTCTCCCGCGTTGACAACGGTATCCACGTCATCGCGGTTACAGAGTGTGCGGATGGTCTCAAATTGCTTGACCACGCCACTGTCCACCTTTTTGTCACTTCCCTTTCGCAGCTCAAAGCGGAACTCCTTTGGGAAGCACGGCAGGTTGTCCATGGTCCAGCGGCGATCCTCGCGCGGCGAGGGACTGTATTCCTCAATATCGGCAAGCGAAAAAAGGTGACCAAACGCCCACGTTACGATATATCCGTTTCCCTCCATATAGCCGCTCCTTGCGGTCATATTGCCAATGCTTCCGGCAATGTTGCGACCGAGACTCGGCTTTTCCGCTATAATTAAAACCATATTTTCTCCATCAGAATGTATCTTTTGAGATAGACGGCGCGTCTTGCTCCCAAAATCGCAAGCGCGCCGCTCTCTGTTATCTTTGTACTCTGCCCGAGCCGTCGCCGCCCATCAGCGCCTCAATCTCGGAAATCGAAACCTCGTTGAAATCGCACTCCACCGTATGCTTGAGCGCCGAGGATGCCACCGCAAAATCAATGGCGTACTGGTTGCCCCTTCCCTCGGAAAGTGCATAAATAAGGCCGCCGCCAAAGCTATCGCCACCGCCCACGCGGTCTACGATGTGAAGCGTATATTTTTTGGAGAAGAAGTATTCTCCGTGATTGTAAAGCATGGCCGACCAAAGGTTATCGTTGGCCGAAAGGCTCTCTCTTAAGGTGATGGCAACCGTGGGAATGGCAAAGCGCTCGGAAAGCGTTTTGGCAACCGTCTTATAGCCCTCCATCGAAAGCGCGCCGCTCTCCACGTCGGTATCCTCGGCCTTAATGCCAAATACCTTCTCGCAATCCTCCTCGTTGGCGATCGCCACGTCGACGTACGGCATCAGCATAGACATGACCTGCCCTGCCTTTTTGCTATCCCAAAGATTTTTGCGGAAATTCAGGTCGCAGCTTACGGTGATGCCAAGCTCCTTGGCCACGCGGCAGGCCTCAAGGCAGATTTCCGCACAGGTATCGCTCAGCGCCGGTGTAATCCCCGTAAAGTGGAACCACTCGGCATTGGCAAAGATCCTGCGCCAGTCAAAGTCCTCCTTCTCCGCCATGGAGATCGCGGAATATTTGCGGTCATAGATCACCTTGGAGGGACGCTGAGAGGCACCCTTTTCGATGAAATAAAGTCCCAGACGATTTCCGCCGTATACCACACGTGAAACATCCACGTTATGTACCTTAAGTGCATTCAATGCCGCCCCGGACAGCTCATTATCGGGAACCTTGGTGACGTATACAGCCTTTTTTCCGAAATTGGCAAGCGAAACGGCAACGTTAGCCTCGCCACCGCCATAGCTAATCTCAAGCTCGCTTGACTGCACAAGGCGGCCGTAGCCCGCGGGGTTCAGCCGTCCCATAATCTCTCCAAAGCAAACGAATTCCATAAAAAGCCATCCTTTCTGATAACTTTAATTATTATACTATACTTTTACAGGAAAGTCAAGTCCCTTGTATTTATCCGCAAAAGGTCGGGAGGCTTCCTCCGCAAGTCCTCCCGACCTTTTACAAAACGCCATTCGTTTTGTCTCATATGAAACACTGTCTATATCTGATTTCGTATTCTGTCAAGCGCACCCTTCTCCAAGCGCGAGACCTGTGCTTGTGAAATTCCGATCTCCTCGGCGATCTCGACCTGCGTTTTGTTGTGGTAAAAGCGCATCTGTATGATCTTTCGCTCACGGTCATTTAAGGTCTTCATCGCGTCCTTTAGGGCTATGCTCTCCAGCCACTTCTCGTCACTACTGTCACTGTCGCTGATCTGATCCATCACATAGAGCGCATCACCGCCGTCACTGTAGACCGGCTCATAAAGCGAGATGGGATCCACGATGGCCTCCATCGCGCGAAGCACGCTCTCGCGCGGCTCGCCCAGCTTTTTGGCGATCTCGTCAAGCGTGGGCTCCTTTTCCTTTTCGCGGATCAGCTCCTCCCTGGCCTTCAGCGCTCGGTACGCCGTATCACGCACCGAGCGACTGATGCGCACGGCGTTGTTGTCCCTGAGATATCGGCGGATCTCTCCGATGATCATCGGGACGGCGTAGGTCGAAAATTTGACGTTCATTTGGATGTCGAAATTGTCCACCGCCTTGACAAGCCCGATGCACCCCACCTGAAACAGATCGTCCAGGTTTTCGTTGCGACCGGTAAAGCGTTGGATCACGCTCAGAACCAAGCGGAGGTTCCCATAGATCAGCTTTTGCCTGGCCCCCTCGTCGCCCCCTCGGCTTTTGACAAGCAGCTCCTGCTTTTCTTCATCGCTGAGCGTCTTGAGCTCCGCAGTATTTACTCCGCATATTTGCACTTTGTTATAATACATTCCGCCACCTCTGTTTTGTGTTACAGAAAAAGTATTGACGGAAAAAACACCTGCCTATTCACGGGAAACAGGCAGGTGCTTGTATGTAATTTGTGGTAATGGGCGAAAAACGCTTATTTCTTCTTTCCGCGAAGCTTTTTAAGTTCGGCCAAGAAGGTCTCCAGATCCTGAAATTCACGGTAGACCGAGGCAAAGCGAATGTAGGCCACCTCGTCCAGATTCTTCAGGCGCGTGAGCACCATCTCGCCGATCTCCTTGGTCGTTACGTCCTGATTGAGCGAATTCTGAAGCTCAAGCTCGATGTCCGCCACCACATCCTCGGCATTGACCGGGCGTTTCTGGCAGGCCTTGAGCACTCCCGTTAAGAGCTTGGCACGGTCAAACGGCTCCTTGCTGCCGTCCTTTTTCAAAACAAAGACCTGCAGCGTTTCCACCACCTCATAGGTGGTAAAGCGCTTTTTGCAGGAAAGGCACTCGCGACGGCGGCGAATGCTGCCGTCAGGGGTCGGCCGGGAGTCGACCACCTTACTGTCTAAATAACCACAAGCGGGACACTTCATATGGTAAATACGCCGAAAGGCGTCTCCTTTCCGAAATATGTCCCTATTATAGCAAAAAAAGCTCGATTTGTAAAGACCTTTCCTCAATTTTTTGAAGAATATAAAAGCCTTTCCTTGCTATAGTCCTCCAAAACCTCGGAGAGAATGTAGGGCGGCACCTCACCGCTTACGGTCTTCTCAAAAAGCAAGGCAACCTCCGAGAGGCTCCCCTCGAGGAATCCTTCCTCGGCCGAATCCGCGCTTTGAATGCTCATCCAAAAGCTTTCACTCTCGGTCCCCTTTCGATAAAGGCGATATTCGACCGAACCCGACGATGTTTCACGGGAAGCACGCCCGATCTCGGTCATCCCCAAAACGCCTTCCATTTCTTCTGTTTTCTCATTGAGCTGTTTCATGTTGATTTACACTCCTTTGATTTGCAATGACGGCGAACCGCAAAAACCATTATATCAAAAAATCTTACGAAAAAATTTCTAAAATTTATGCCGAATTCGCCGTTTTCTTCCGTTTTTTCGACCTTTTTCCCTTTTATTTGACCGATTTCCCAAAATTTCCGGTGGACGAAAAAGGGCCTGAATGATAGAATAAAAGCAGAATTTTTCCGAAAAGAAGGTTACATACGAATGAGAAAACATAAATGGAACGAGGCGTCGGTATCCCATCACGCACTTCTCCTCCTTTGCAGCAGCTTCGCAGTCATCCTCGCGGAGCTTTTTTTGATCACGCTACAGCTCTTTTTCGGGGGCTACCCCACCCACCTTTATGCCACTCAGCTCTACCGCGCTATGCTGGAATACATCATGCTGGATATCACCATTGCCGTCATCGGCGCGTTTCTTGTGGACATCACAATGCGCGAGAAGGAACGGAATTAGCTCTCCCCCTTGACCACGCTGAGCTTATACAGCATATACGCCGTTTGTCCGCGCGTGAGGGCTCCGTCGGCATCTACATAGCCGTTATTACTGTCCATAATACCAAAGGAGGCAAGAACATTCACCGCTTCCCTTGCCCAAGCGGGCACGTCGTCAGCATCGGCAAACACCTGCCGCACGCCCGATGAGGGTCTGCCAAGTATACGTGAAAGGATAACCGCCGCCTCGGCACGTGTAATGGTATCGTCCGGCGAGAACACAAGACGTCCCTCCTCATCAATCCTGCCGCACACGTATCCCTTTTGCCGCGCCAGGCGAACGTAGCCGCGAAGTCCGTCCGCGATCTCGCTGTCGTCATCAAAAACAGTAGCCGAGCAATCCTCTACCTCATCGTACCCGATCGACTTCATGGCCGCTACCAGAAAGTCCAGACGGCTTACAGTCTTTTCGGGATAGAAATAACGGTTGTCACCAATTACCGAGGCGCTCATAATGCCACGCTCGGTCATTGAGATGGCAGGCGCATGCGAGGCACTGTCCTTCATATCCGTATACATCAGATAATCCTTTTGAACACCAACGCTCAAAGCCACCTCGGCTGCCGCCGAATAATTGCCGTATCGGTCCACGGCGACAAAGCAAAAGCGATCCGCTCCGCTGTATCCGCTCTCAGGAAGATAGCGATAGGTGCCGACGCTCGCATCCTGAAGCTCCAGTGTACCGTGCTCGGGATAACTCACGATCTCAAAGACAAAATCGTCCCCCTCTGCATCGATGGCATCCAGCTCGCCATATACGGCGACATCACGATATGTCCCGACGGAAATCAACTCTTTTGTATCTTTTGAGACAGTCGGAGAACTGTTTGGTGCTTCCAGCAAGCACATCTTGCAGGAAATGTCATACTCTCCAAGATTCGACGTAAAGCAAAAACGGCTGTCTCGGATGTCCTCACCGGCAAATACAAAATTGAGATAACCAAGGTTTTCACGCGAAATGGTCTGCCCCACGCTGACCTCGCCATTGCCAAGATACAGCACCCCGTCGGCACGCGACGGAAGCGAAGTAACGGTAACGGAGACAAGAGACGAGACGTTGAGATTGCGCTCAAAATCCTCCGCCTCAAACACAATATCGTTGTTCACAAGCCCCGCCTTTACCATCTCGGTTTGTGCCGCCAATACGTGAAGCCCCGCCGACACACATTCCGAGCGCTCCGCGGCAGACGCCCCCACAACCAAAACCAACGCCAAGCCAAACATCAGCGCGCCTAAAAGAATTCTTCTGAATTTCATAACGTTTCTCCTTTCGGGTGAGAATATCATACCTCCCTACAGTATATCGAAGCCATTGTCCTTTTATGCCGTATTTGCACTTTCTTTTCCTGAAAAAGAGGGTGCAGGCACTTGCTTTTAGTTGAAAATTATGATAGAATATAAGGCAGAAGGGGGTGGCAATAATAGAGATTATAATCAGCAAAAAGCAGGACGGAAAAACAGTC
>CAJGDZ010000119.1 GCA_904502055.1 uncultured Clostridia bacterium
ATGCGGAAATTTGCTATTAAGAGGAAGCTCCTCGAAGGTGAATGAGGTCGGTTCGGGGACGGGAAGGCCGTATTCTTCTTCAAGAAAGGTTTTGATATACGTTTCACGAACATTTTCCCATTCCTCGGGTAAAAAATTCCGAATTTCAGGTACCCCGCGTTCTTTTAAGATCTCATGCAACATATCTGACTTCCTTTCATCACGATTGTAGATTCATTATAAGAAAAAGACAGCGGAAAGTCAAGCAAAAATTAAAAAAAATGATCAAAGCAGTTGAAATATTTGCCAAAATGGTGTAAAATATATATATTAATAAAATGGAAAGGTATACTATGTATCCAAAACGGACGTTGCTTTCAAATTCGCGCTTTTTGAGTGCGATTCAAACCGATAAATTTAAAACCGAAACTCTTTCGGTTTCTATTGTTATGCCCACAGATAAAAAGGTATCTCCAACTTCGCTTCTGGCACTTTCTATTCTCAAGCGAGGAAGTGAGCGTTATAAAACCCTGGGTGAGCTCAATCTTCGACTTGACGAACTGTATGCTACGGCGATCTCAATGAAAGGCCAGCGCCTTGGCAATGCCAATATTTTGGGATTTTCGGCAGATATGCTTTGTGAGGAATATACGGATGGAAAAACCGATATTTTGGGCGGTGTACTTGATGTGCTTACACAGATGCTTTATCACCCGTTGACCGATGGGAATGGCAACTTCTTATCTTCCTACATTGAGAGTGAAAAAAATAATCAGTGCGATTCCATAAAGGCGCAGATCAACAATCCTCGCGCGTACGCCTCTAAGCGGTGCCGAGAGATTATGTTTGAAGGCGACCCTTACGGGATCAGCCTTTTGGGGACGGTTGAGACGGTTTCCCGTATAACCGAGGCAGAGCTTTCTGCCGCCTACCGCAGCCTGCTTTCGGATTATCGGTATGATTTTTTCTATATCGGGCCGCGCACTATTGAGGAGGTGGCAAGGCGAATCGAAGAAGCGTTTCCGTGTGAATCCCATCGGGAGCAGATCTGTGAGGTTGTGCAGTCGGTTCCAAAAAAGAGAGCAGACAAGGTGCGCCGTGTTACGGAAGAAATGCCGCTTGCTCAGGGCAAGCTTGTGATTGGCTTTACTACCGAAACGAATATAAAAAGCGAGGATTTTTTTGCTATGAAGGTCTTAAATGAGATCTATGGTGCCTCGCCCGTTTCCAAGCTTTTTATGAACGTGAGAGAACGTCTCAGCCTTTGTTATTATTGTAGCTCATATTATGATAATTTTAAGGGGGCATTGTTCGTTTCCTGCGGTGTATCCCCCGAAAATCGGGAGAAGGCTGAGCGGGAGATTCTTAAACAGCTTTCGGAAATCGTCAAGGGAAATGTTTCCGATGAGGAGTTTGAGGCTGCTAAGCGGTCGCTTTACAACAATTACCGCTCGTTATCCGATTCGCCGTCTCATCTTGAGGGATATTATTTTTGTCGCAATGAGTTTGGCGTGGATTGCTCGATTGATCAGTGTATGGAAAGAATTCGCGCTGTGAAGCTTTCTGACGTGATTCGTGTGGCGGCAAACGTTTGCCCGGACACGGTGTATTTTCTGAACGGAAGCGGAGAGGAGGGCGAGGATGCTGATGAATAAAAAAGAAAGCGGTAAGCTTCGTGAGCATTATTATAAACTCCGCCACAAAAGCGGGCTTGACGTTTACGTCTTCCCGAAGAAGCTTACGGTTTCCTATGCGCTTTTCGGAACCAAATACGGGTCGGTAGATAACTGCTTCCGAATCGACGGAGCTACAGAGCCGGTTCGTGTCCCAAACGGAATCGCTCACTATCTGGAGCATCGGATGTTTACCCAAAAGGACGGAAGCGATATCACAGAACGATTTTCCGAGTACGGCGCGGACTCCAACGCCTATACTACCTTTACTAAAACCGTTTATTTGTTTAGCTGTACCGAGAACCTTGACAAGTCACTCGGGGCTTTGATCGATTTTGTGACCGAGCCGTATTTCACAGATGAGCTTGTAGAGAAGGAGCTGGGTATCATTGTTGAGGAGATCAAGATGGGGGAGGATAACCCCTACGGTCGTTGCTTCAACGGTCTTATGGAGGCCATGTATCGGAACAACAGCGTACGAATCGACATTGCGGGAACTGAGGAGTCGGTTTCCGAGATTACCGCGGAAATGTTAAACACCTGTTACCGTGCTTTTTATACGCCCAACAATATGGCTCTTGTGGTTTGCGGTGACGTAACCCCGGAGGAGGTTATGGACATTGTGGACCGGCACGTGCCGGAGGATTTTGTTTCACGGAATACCGAGAAAATCTATAGCGATGAGCCAAGAGAGGTCTATCAAAAGCAATACGAGGCTTATATGCCGGTGGCAAAGCCGATCTTCACTGTTGGAATCAAGGATTCGGTAATTGGCGACGCCAAGGAGCGAATGGCCCGCGATGCATCGATGCAGATTCTGTGCGAAATGCTTTTTTCGCGATCCGGAAAGCTTTACAACGATCTTTTTGAAAGCGGTAAAATCTCACCGGATCTTTCGTACGGCTATTCCATTGTTGAGCAGTTTGCTTTTCTGACCATAGGTGGTGAGGCGGATGAGCCGACGGAGGTTTTGGCAGACATTCAGAAATTTATTCGTGAAAAGCAAAAAGAAGGCCTCTCGCGTGCGGATTTTGAACGCTACAAGCGAGTGATGCTTGCTGAATATATAAAAGATTTTGATTCTACCGAAGAGATCGCCAACAATATGATCGACTACATTTTTGACGGCGGTGATATTTTTGATTGCTATGAGGCATTGGAGGGTGTAACCTTTGAGGATGTGGAGCACCTGCTTCATACCGCTTTTGACGAATCCTTCTTTTGCTTATCAGTCATTCGTCCTGAGGGACAACAAAAGGAGATATAAAATGAGAAACGTTATACTTTCTTTTCCCGGTCTTGGAATTGAAGAGTTTACGGTAAATCCCGTGGCCTTTTTTTCGGTTCATTGGTATGGAATTATCATTACGCTGGGAATGGTGATTGCTTTCTTTTACGCGCTTTACCGTGCAAAGCAGATTGGAATCAAAACGGATGATATGCTGGATATTGCACTCTTTTTGATTCCGAGCTCCGTGATAGGCGCGAGACTGTATTACGTTCTGACAACACTTGACCAGTATGATTCCTTCCTTGATGTGATCGCTATCTGGAACGGCGGTCTTGCCATTTATGGCGGTGTAATTGCCGGCATCCTTTCTGTGGTTGCCGTTTGCCGCTATAAAAAACTGAAGGCCCTTGACGTTTTGGATTGCATTGCGCCGGGCTTGATTCTTGCGCAAGCAATGGGACGCTGGGGAAACTTCTTCAATGGGGAAGCCTTTGGTGCCGTGATTCCCGAAGCCTCGCCGCTTTATTTTCTTCGTATGGGAGTCATTTCGACGATGTCGATCGATAAATTCGGAGATTTTGCCATGCACTACGTGCATCCGACTTTTCTTTATGAATCGGTATGGAATCTGATCGGGTTCCTGCTTATGCACCTTTTCTACAAAAAGAAATCCTTCTCCGGAGAGGTCGTTCTTTGGTATGCCGCTTGGTACGACCTTGGAAGAATGTTCATCGAAGGACTCCGCATCGATAGCCTTATGGTGGGACCGTTCCGCATTTCTCAGGTGGTTGCCCTTGTTTGTTTTGTGGGTGGTTTTGCCGGAATCGTGGTCAAAAGGATTTACGATGCACGGAAAAAGAAAATTTCGAAAAATATCAACGGATAAAAGGGAGATAGACTATGGCTAAGATTATTGACGGAAAAGCAATATCGGCTCAGGTAAGAGCTGAGCTTGCTGAGGAAACCAAGCTTTTTGAAAAGGAAAACGGCTTTTTGCCCGGTCTTGCCGTTGTGATCGTCGGTGACGACCCGGCATCACACGTTTACGTGCGCAACAAGGCTCGTGCGTGCGAGGAGATCGGATATTATTCGGAAACCCACGAGCTTCCGAAAGAAACGAGTCAAGAGGAGCTGGAGGCTCTCATTGACCGCCTGAATGCAGACGAAAAAATACACGGCATTCTGGTTCAGCTTCCCCTGCCAAAGCATCTGGACGAGGAAAAGATCCTTCTGAAAATATCGCCCGCAAAGGATGTGGACGCCTTCCATCCGTACAATGTGGGAAAGATCATGATCGGCAATTACAGCTTTTTGCCGTGCACACCTGCGGGCATTATGGTGCTGCTTGAGCGTTCGGGCATTGATATTACGGGGAAGAAATGTGTGGTTGTCGGCCGTTCCAACATTGTTGGTAAGCCGATGGCTATGCTGCTTCTCCACGCCAACGGAACGGTTACCGTTTGCCATAGCCGCACAAAGGATCTTGCGGCGGTTTGCCGCGAGGCGGACATTTTGGTGGCCGCTATCGGTAAGACCGAATTTTTCGGTGCGGATATGGTCAAGGAGGGCGCGGTCGTTATCGACGTCGGTATGAACCGCAATGCGGAAGGAAAGCTGGTTGGTGACGTGAATTTTGCCGCCGTAGAGCCGATTGCCTCGTACATTACGCCCGTTCCGGGCGGCGTTGGCCCGATGACCATTACCATGCTGATGAAGAATACGCTGACTGCGGCCAGGCAGTCCTTGAAGTGAGGATAAAACTTTGTTTACCATTCAAATTGCCGACCTTGTGGTAGAGCTTGACAACCGATTTTCTTACGTAGAAGAGCTTTGTCGCGAATATAAGGTGGAGGGAAAGCAGCCTTTGTTTTCGGTTTCTGCCACCAAGGAGGAAATCGACGAGGAGTTGAAGATATCAGGGCTTTCGCTTCCGCGTGCTTATGCGGAGGCCACCTGCTTGCACCGCCATATTGCGCGCAGGCTTTCGGAATACGGTGCCTTTTTACTTCATTCGGCCGTCATTTCCTGCGACGGTAAGGGCTATGCCTTCGCCGCGAGAAGCGGTGTGGGAAAAAGCACGCACATCGGTCTTTGGCTGAAGTGCTTTGGCGACCGCGCAAGGGTCGTAAACGGTGATAAGCCGATCATGCGGAAGGAAGGAGAGCGCTTCCTGGTTTACGGAACACCGTGGAACGGAAAGGAGCGCCTTGGCGATAATATTTGCTGTGAAATGAAGGCACTGTGCTTTCTGGAGCGCGGCGAGACCAATTCCATCGAAGAAATCGGTGCAGAGGAGGCCCTTGTTCGCCTGTTTTCGCAGATCTATTTGCCCGAGGATGCGTTGGCTTCAGCGGCTACGCTGGATCTGCTGGGCGAATTCATAAACAAAACCAAATTTTATCTTTTGCATTGCAATATGGAGGACGAGGCGGCGCTTGTCGCTTATCGCGGTATGAATAAGGGGGACGAAAAATGAGGATCAAAGATGGATTTCTTCTTAGGGAGGTGGCAGGGAGCTATATTGTTGTAGCTACCGGTGCACTTACCAAGGAGTTTAACGGCATCATCAAGCTGAACGAGACGGGCAGCTTCCTCTGGAAAAAGCTGGCGGAGAATACCGACGTTCAGACGTTGGTTAGTGCGCTCACAACGGAATACGATGTCACTGCCGAAGAGGCAAAGAA
>CAJGDZ010000120.1 GCA_904502055.1 uncultured Clostridia bacterium
CTCGCGTCCCTTGATGTCGGGATAATTCACCGTCACACGGCGGTCAAAGCGGCCGGGGCGGAGAAGTGCGGGGTCAAGAATGTCGGGGCGGTTGGTGGCCGCGATGACGATGATGCCCTCGTGCGAGCCAAAGCCGTCCATTTCTACAAGCAGCTGGTTGAGCGTTTGCTCACGCTCGTCGTGTCCGCCGCCAAGACCGGCACCGCGGTGACGGCCGACGGCATCGATCTCGTCAATAAAGATGATCGAGGCGCTGAATTTTCTGGCGTTGTCGAACAGATCGCGCACACGCGATGCGCCGACACCGACGTACATTTCCACAAAGTCCGAGCCCGAGATCGAGAAGAAGGGGACGTCGGCCTCGCCGGCCACGGCTTTGGCCAGCAGGGTCTTACCCGTACCGGGAGGGCCCACAAGCAGTACGCCGTGCGGAATTTTGGCTCCGAGAGCGGTGAACTTCTTGGGATCGCGCAAAAATTCCACGATCTCCTTCAGCTCCTCCTTTTCCTCGTCGGCACCTGCCACGTCGGAAAAGAGTACCTTATCCTTATCGGCACCCGGCGTTTTGACTCTCGCCTTGCCGAATGCGCCCATTCCCATTTTGCCGTTTTTGCCGTTTGCGGAATTCATAGCGAAGATCCAGAGAACGACAAAGACCACAATGATCAGCACGTAGGGAAGCAGGCTCACCCACCACGGGAAGGTGGTTTGCGGCTCGTATTCGTATTCGGTGAGGTTGGTGTTGTCGGCAATATAGCCCGCAAGATCGGTGTGGAAGAGCTCCAGCGAGCGGAGCTGATAGCCGACCTCCTTGGTTTTTTCGGCATCAAAGCCGGTGACCACGCCGTTTTCGTCGTAAACGGCCGAGGCGCTGTCAACGACCTCCATGGTCAGATAGTACTTTTCATCCACGTAGAAGGACACGACCGAATCGGTCTTAAAGTATTCTACGATGTCGCTGTAGACCGTCTTTTCCTCCTTGGTTGAGCCAAAGAAGGCCGAAACAGACAGCACAATGACAAGGATCAGTACAATATAAAATATGATGGACTTGAAATTACCCTTCATAGCATCTCCTTTTGTCAGTTATGTACCTTTACATATATACCTTCGGGCTGAGAACACCGACGTAAGGCAGGTTACGGTACTTTTCGTCATAGTCCAGACCGTAGCCAATGACAAATTTGTCGGGGACCTCCGCACCGCAGTAGTCGGCGCTTAGCTCGACCTCGCGACGGGACGGCTTATCCAGAAGCGTGCAGATCTTCACGCTGTGAGCGCCGCGCTCGGTCAGGTGTTTCTTAAGCTTGGAAAGCGTCTTGCCGCTATCCACAATGTCCTCGACCACAAGAATGTCAAGGTCGCTGATATCGTCGCGGTTGAGATCCAGCGAGATCTTGAGCGGTCCTGCCGATTCCGTGCCCGAGCCGTAGGAGGAGACCTTCATAAAGTCAAGCTCCAGCGGCAGAGGAATGCGGCGCATCAGATCCGCGGTAAACGTGATCGAGCCCTTGAGGATCGAGAGGATCAGGAGCTTGCGCGGGGAATCCTTGTAGTCTCTTATGATCTCATCTGCCAGGCGGTCGAGAATCTCTTCCAGCGCTTTTTCATCAAACAGTACTTCTTCTACGTCTTTTTCGATGTTGGTCATAGCAAACCCTTTCTCGTAATGCATTTTAATAAAAGAGAGTTACACGCAAAAGCGCATCACCCGTCGCGCCGTCGCGAAGAGCGACCTGCGGACACCACAGGATCCCGTCTGAATCACACAGAAGGGGAAGCGCCGTGCGAAGGGGCAAGGCGAGCGCGCACTCGTTTTGCAGTTTGCGAAGTTTTTTGTGCATACCGTGGCAAAGGAGCGTGTCGCCCTCTTCACGGCTGCGAACAAACAATCCGTTTTTTATTCTATCAGAATTTATATAAATTGTTGTTTCGTTTTTGTAAATATTTTTAGCGGAAAGTCGCGATTCATTCGGATTTTGCTCCGAATCGATCACAAGGAGCATTTTACGCCCGACAAGCTCCGTGGCGCCAAGCCCTACAGGGGTTGGGGGCAGGGGACACGGCGGCTCCTCGGCGTGAGCGGCAATCAGCCGTCCGTTCTCGATGCGTGCCCGTCGCCCGTCCGGAAGATCGAGCGAGGAATGGGGTGCGCCGCGCCGTGCGAGCGTCAGGATCTCCTCGCGATTGGTGCGCGAGATCGGCGGCTCACCGAAAAGAAGGGCAAGCACGCGGCCGGAGAGCGCGGGGGGCTGGGAGAGAAGCCGGGAAAGCGAAACCCCGTCGCCGTCCTCCGCTTTGAGGATATCCCGCGCGGCGTTTTGCAGATAGGCCTCGTCCTCGCGGAGCGATCCGCAAAGCTCGGCCATATGGCGTGCCGCGCCCTCGTAGAGTGCCTCAAGCTCGGGAAGCACGTTGTGGCGGATGCGGTTGCGCGCAAACGCGGTGTCGGTGTTGGTCTCGTCGGTGACATAGGCTAGTGAATGCTCCTCGCAGTAGGCGAGGACGTCCTTTTTGGTCATCCCGAGGATGGGGCGGATGAGCACGCCGCCGCCGAAGGGGCGGGCGGGCGCGATGCCGCACAGACCCGAGAGACCTGTGCCGCGCGCCATCCGAAACAAAAGCGTTTCGGCGTTATCGGTGGCGTTGTGCGCGGTGGCGAGAATGGGAATATTCCTCTCGCGCATGATTTTTTCAAAAAAGCGATAGCGCTCGGTACGCGCCTGCTCCTCAAGACCCGTTCGGTTTTGCTTGGCAAGTGCGGGGACGTCGGCTTCAAGCAGGTAAAAGGGAAGTCCCGCCTCTTTGGCGAGTGCCTGACAAAACTCACGGTCGCGCCGCGCACTCTCGCCGCGAATGCCGTGATCGACGTGCGCTACCGAAAGCGGTGCGCCGTAGGCGAGAAGCATATGGAGAAGCGCCCGTGAATCGGCGCCGCCCGAAAGTGCAAGCAGAATGGGGGTATCCTTGGGAAGCCCCGACAAATGATGCGGCTCGGTAAAGCGGTTCATCGTTTACGGTGCGCTAAGGCTATCGTCGGCCTTGGTCATAAACTTGGTGTACCGACCGATCCAGCCCATTTCCACCGTGCCCGTCGAGCCGTGACGGTTTTTCTGAATGATGACCTCGGCGATGCTGGCATCCTGCGAGCTCGGGTCGGTCTTATAATATTCATCACGGTACAGGAACATAACCACGTCGGCGTCCTGCTCGATGGCTCCCGAGTCACGAAGGTCGGAAAGCATGGGCTTTTTGTCGGTACGCGATTCGGGTCCACGCGAAAGCTGCGCGCAGCAGACAACGGGAACGCCCAGCTCCTTGGCCAACAGCTTAAGACCGCGGGAGATCTCCGAGACCTCCTGCACACGGTTGTCGTTCTTACTGTCGCTCTGCATCAGCTGGAGGTAGTCGATGACGACGAGTCCGAGGTTCTTGACGCGGCGAAGCTTGGCCTTCATACCCGTAACCGTGATGCCGGTGGTATCGTCGATGAGAATGTCGGTTCCCGCAAGCTTGGAGGAAACGGCCGCCAGCTTGTCCCAATCGTCGCTTGACAGCTTACCGCTTCGAAGTGCGGTGCTGTCCACCATCGCTTCGCTGGAAAGCACACGCGATACCAGCTGCTCGCAGGACATTTCCAGCGAGAAGATGCACACGGTCTTTTTGGTTTGCAGAGCCACGTTGGTTCCGATGTTCAACACAAAGCTGGTCTTACCCATACCGGGACGGGCGCCCACGAGAATGAGGTCGCTGTTACCCATACCGACCAGCACCTTGTCAAGTCCCGAAAAGCCGGTTTTGGTTCCCTGAACCTCGTCGGGGTTCTCCTGCAGATCGCGCAGGTGACCGTGCACGTCCACCAGCACCTCGCGGATGTGGCGGAAGGTCTTGGTGTCACGTCCCTGGGCGATGGCGAAGATCTTGTTTTCCACCGCGTCGAGGATGTGGGCGACCTCCTCCTGCTCGCTGTATGCGGTTTCGGTGATCTCGCCGCTGACGGCGATCAGCTGGCGCAGAACGCTCTTTTCCTTGACGATCTTGGCGTAGTCCTTGACGTTGAGGGCGCTGGGTACGACCTCGCACAGTGTTTTCAGGTAATCCTCGCCGCCCGACTTGTCATAAATGCCCTTGCGGACCAGTGCATCGATCAGCGTGACCACGTCGATCTCACTGCTGGTGAGGAACAGCTCGTGCATCGCCAGATAGATCTGGGTGTGCTCGGAGATGTAGAAATCCTCTGCCCGAATGAGATCGGCGATCTCGTTTAAGGAATTCGGGTCAATGAGGATGGATCCGAGAAGCGACTGCTCCGCGATCAGCGAAAACGGAAGCTTCTTTACGAATTCTTCATTCATTTTGTTGCGATCCTTTCGGAATTATTCGGTAACCAAAAGATGGATCTTGCCCGTAACGTCATTATACAGCTTGACCTCAAGCTCAAAACGGCCGTAGGTCTTGATGGGCTCGGGAAGGGTGATCTTGCGCTTATCGACCTCGATCTTGTGGTCCTTCATAAGCGTGTCGGCCACGTCCTTGGAGGTGATGGCACCGTAGAGGCGGCCGTCGGCCGAGCTCTTGGCCACGATCTTAACAAGGACAGAGTCAAGCTTTGCGGCGATCTCTTGCGCCTGCTGCTTTTCCACCTCGATCTTGTGGAGACGGGACGCCTCCTTGTTCTTAGCCTCGTTGAGCGCCTTGGCATCTGCGGGAATGGCTAATTTCTTGGGGAAGAGGAAGTTTCTGGCGTAGCCGTCCGAAACCTCGATGATCTGATCCTTTTTTCCCTGACTTTTAACGTCTTGTGTAAGTATAACCTTCATTGTATTTTTTTCCTTTCAAGATTGTGTATCCAGATAATCGTCGATGGCCGCTCTCAGGCGTACCAGCGTTTCCTTCATATTCTTACCGGGGACACGCGCTCCCGCGAGATTGAAGTGTCCGCCGCCGCCGATGCGCTCGAGAATAAGCTGTACGTTGATCGAGCCGTCCGAGCGGGCGGAAATGTGAATGGCGTTTTCAATGACAACCAAGGCAAACGAGGCTTTGACGTTTTTGACGGTAAGCAGCTTGTCGGCCGCCTTTGAGGCTGCCAGACGGTCGCCCTCGGTGTTTTCGGTACCCATGCTGGTGGTGATGGCGATGTGCTCGCGGTAGACTGTGAGGCTGGAGCCGAATTTTGCCTCAGCGGTGTAGTCGTCCAGGTCCTCGTTGAAGAAGGTGCTGGCGATCTCGGCGTTTCCGCCCTCGCCGCGCAGGTACAGCGCCGCCGAGAAGGTACGCGTACCGGTGGAGCGCGTGAAGTTCTTGGTGTCCACCATCACGCCCGAAAGAAGCACCGTGGCCTCCTCCTTCAGAAGCGTTCCCACGGGGAGACATTCCTCAAGGATCTCGGCGACCAACTCCGAGGCGGAGGAGGCCGACGGGTCGATGTACGAGATCAGCGGTTCGTGCTTGAATTCCGCGGTCTTGCGGTGGTGGTCGATGATGGC
>CAJGDZ010000121.1 GCA_904502055.1 uncultured Clostridia bacterium
CGTGTGCGTATCGGACTGGCGAAGCAAATATTCCACCTCGTGGATCTTATACGCGGTATTGACCGTGACCAGCACTGCGCCAAGCTTTACCGTTGCCCAGAAGGCAATGTACCATTGCGGCACGTTGGAGCACCAGACGGCAACGTGTGTGCCGGCCTTTACGCCCATAGCGATCAGCACGCGGGCAAACTCGTCCACGTCGTCGCGGAACTCGCTATAGGTACGGGTATAGTCCAGCGTGGTATACTTAAAGGCATACTGGTCGGGAAATTCCTCAACCATACGGTCAAGAACCTGTGAAAACGTCGCGTCGATCAGGCGGTCCTTCTCCCAAACGTATTTACCCGTATGGGCACGGTTATAGTAAAGCGCCTTCTCGTTCTTCGAGGTGTCGCCAAACTGTCTCATATAGTTGACAAACTGAGCGAAAATGATCTCCATATCGTCCAGCTCCTCGCACCACTCGGGAGCCCATACCAGCGAAATAAAGCCATCGTAGTTGACCGAGCGAAGCGCCAGCATCATCTCGGCAATCGGAAGCGCACCCTCGCCCATCAGGCAATGGCAAAGCTCGCCGTCCACCATCTCCGCGTCGCTGATGTGCACGTGACGAACGTATGCGCCGAGGTTCTGGATCATCTGCTCGGGCGTTTCGCCGCTCTCAAAGAAGGAGGCAGACATATCCCAAAGCGCGCCAAGATTGTCGCAAGCAAAGCAATCCAGAAGATCGCGAAGAAGTGCCGTGCGGCAAAACAGACCCGCCGTTTCCACAACCAGTGTAATGCCCTTTTCCTCAGCCGCGGAGATCACGCGCTCAAGGAGCGCCTTGGTGCGTGCAAACGCCGCATCTACGTCCTCAGCCGCCGCCGCACGGACGCGAACGAACGGAATGTGAAGATTGTCGGCGATCTCCATACACGCCTCGATCTCGCCCACCGTCTTGTCCGCCTCACTCGCGTCGGCAATGTCACCGATCACGTCGATACACGGGATGGAAAGCTTGCGCTCATAAAGCTTGCGAAGCGTAGAGGCGGCGGCGTAATCGTGGAACGCGCCGTCCTTGTCGGTAAACAATTTATTATAAATATTATGAAGCTCGATGCCCTGAAACTTGACGTTTTCTGCCATGTCGCAGAAGGCCTCGAAGCTGATCTCATGCCAGCCCTTTGTGGAAAATGAAAGCTTCATACTCACGCCTCCTCGTATACGATCTTATTGACGGCACCAAGATACGCGCGAATGGCCGCGCCGATAATGTCGGTGGAAATACCGTTGCCCGAATACAGCTTGCCGTCCGCACGCAGACGAACCAGCGCCGAGCCCATAGCCTCCTTGCCCTCGGTTACCGCCTGGATCTGGAAATCATCCAGCTCGTAGTGGTGACCGATGATCTGCTCGATGGCACGGAACGCCGCGTCTACCGGACCGTCGCCAATGCAAACGCCCTGCATACGCGTCTCACCCTTCATCAGCGTGATCTGCGCGCTCGAGGCGATGATGTTGCCGTTATTGATAACGTAGTTTTCAAGCACATAGGTAGCCGGACACTGAAGCGCTACGCTGGCAACGATGGCCTCCAGCTCCTTAGCGCCCACCTTTTTCTTGGCGGCCACGCGCAAAAACTCCTCAAACACCTTGCCGGTGTCCTCCTCGCCGAGATCGTAGCCCAGCTTGAGTACAGCCGCCGCCACCGCCTCGCGGTCATCTGCGGCATCTAAGTACCAGTCACCCTTATCCGCGCCGATCACGGTCTTGGTGATCTTCTCGTTCTTGGCGTTGTCGGCGATCCAGGTGATCTGCCCTACCGTGCGGTGAAGCTCGGTAAAGCGGATGGTAGAGGAGAAGCCATAGCGATCGCCGCAGTTACGGACCATATCCGAGAAGGTCTCAAGCGGAATGCCGCTTCCGCCAACCGAAGCCTTTACGCCGGCCGCGCCGCGGCAGATGGCCAGAATGGCCTCGGCAGTCGCCAGACCGTTCTTATTGTCACAGGAGACGCT
The DNA here is from genome assembly GCA_904502055.1 of uncultured Clostridia bacterium. Classification (GTDB taxonomy): domain Bacteria; phylum Bacillota; class Clostridia; order Oscillospirales; family CAG-272; genus RGIG8775. The sequence goes on from CAJGDZ010000121.1 coordinate 2,001, forward strand.
GAGCGGAAGCGCAGTCTTTGCCATAATGCCCTCGGCAAACGCCGCAAAATCATCGGGGAGAAGCTCGGCCGCACTGTCGCAAACCGAAACACTCGTGGCACCTGCCGCCTCGGCCGCCGCAATGGCCGCAGACAGGAATTCCGGCTCGGCCCTTGTCGCATCCACCGCGCAAAATTCCACGTCCGCGCAAGCCTCCTTGGCCATGGCCACGATGTACGAGATCCACTCCAGCATCTTCGGGGCCTTTTTATGACAGATGTATTCCATACCGACGGGCGACGTCGGAAGCTCAATGCGAATGCGCGGCTTTTGCGCGTGGCAAAGTGCCGCCACGGCATCCTTCACGCTCTCCTCGGTAAGACCTGCCCCCACCGAAAGGATGCTCTTTTTTACAAAAGACGAAACCGTCTTTACCAACAAAATATCGGTCTTGCCGCTCTTGATCTCAGGCAATTCAATGATGTCCACACCCAGCCTCTCCAGCTGGCGCGCGATTTCGATCTTCTCTTTAAAGCTGAAAACGCTTCCCTCTCTGCAAAGTGTGCTATCTGCCACAACAATGGATTTCATAATCTGCTCCTTTCAAACAAAAAAGCCCTCGAAACAGCTCTGCTGCTTCGGGGACGAAAATTCTTTCGCGGTACCACCCCGGTTATTGCCATCGCAATCACCTTTACGGATTCCATCAAATCCTCAGCCGATAACGGGACTCCCCGTAGCCACTTACTGAATTTCTGCGGCTCTGCTCCGGAACGAGACTTGCCATGCCCGATCGCACCGCCTTACACCAACCGACGGTTCTCTATGCCGATAGAGGACAGACCTTAATTCCTTCATTGCATTTTCAAATGATAAAAAATTATATCACACTTTTTTATCTCTGTCAAGAGCCTTTTGCAAAAAAATCAAAAAAGAGTCGCAAGCCTTTGCTTGCGACTCTTTGTATTTACTTCAGCATGCCCTCAAGCGTGCTCTTGGCCGTAGCCAGAGCCTCTGCGATCTTGGAGGCGTCCGCGCCGCCCGCCATAGCATTGTCGGGACGTCCGCCGCCCTTACCGCCGGTAACGGCCGCCACAGCGCCGACAAGCTTTCCTGCGTGAGCGCCTGCCGCTACCGCATCCTTACCTGCCGAGCAAAGGAAGTTGAGCTTTCCGCCCTGATGGATGGCAAGAACCGAAACGGCGTTCGGGTACTTGGCCTTGATCTCATCGGACAGGCTGCGTGCCGCGTCGATCTGCATATCCGTGAGAGCCGCCGTTACCAGCAGCACAGCGCCCACGGTCTGAGCCTTGTCCATCAGCTCCGAGAGCTTGGAGCCTGCGAGCTTGGCGTTGAGCGACTCGATCTCCTTCTTGGCCGCGTGAAGCTCGCCCTGAAGCTGGGCGGCACGCTTGGAAAGGTCGGCAGGCTTTGCCTTGAGCTCACTTGCCACATCGGCAATGGCCTTCTTCTGCTCCTCAAGGATGGCAAGCACCCCAAGACCCGTCGTGCACTCGATAGGACGAACACCTGCCGCCACCGAGGACTCGGAAAGGATCTTGAACAAGCCCACCTTGGCGGTATTTTCCACGTGCGTACCGCCGCAGAACTCGGTCGAGCAATCGCCCATCTTGACCACGCGTACGATCTTGCCGTACTTCTCGCCAAAGAGTGCCATCGCACCCATTTTCTTAGCGCTTTCAATATCGGTCTCCACCGTGTCCACAGTCACGCCGCGGAGAATATTAGCATTCACGATGGTCTCGACCTTTTCGATCTCCTCGGCGGTCATGGCCGCAAAGTGTGTAAAGTCAAAGCGACCGTTCTTCTCATCCACATAGGAGCCGGCCTGCTCAACGTGTGTGCCAAGCACCTCACGGAGCGCCGCCTGAAGAAGATGGAGCGAGGAGTGGTTACGCATAATGGCCGCACGACGCTCGCCGTCAACCTCAGCCGAAAGCGTATCGCCCACCTTGATAATGCCCTCATTCATACGGCAGATGTGAAGATATACGCCGTCTGCCTTCTTGGTATCCAGTACCGAGGCACAAACGGTCTCCGTTCCGATGCAACCCGTATCACCGACCTGACCGCCGCCCTCACCGTAGAAGGGAGTCTTATCGAGGATCAGCGTAAACTCACCCTCACCGATCTCCTCCACAAGCATATCATCGGCCAGGATTGCCACGACCTTTGCCTCGGTCTCAAGCGAGGAATAACCGACAAACTCGGTCTTCTCCAGATTGGAAAGAAGCGACTTGGAGCTCTCGTCCCAGCCACCCACGTTGCCGCGTGCGGCTCTTGCGCGCTCTCTCTGCTCCTTCATAAGCATTGCAAAGGCATCCTCATCCACTGCAAAGCCCTTTTCCTCCGCGATCTCTCGGGTAAGATCGATCGGGAATCCATAGGTATCGTAAAGCTTGAACACATCCTCACCCGAAAGGGTCTTTGTTCCCCCTGCCTCACAAGCGGCCATAATGTCGGAAAGGATGGAAAGACCCGAGTCGATGGTCGCGTCAAAGCGGCTCTCCTCATTGGCGATGATCTTAAGGATATACTCCTTCTTCTCGCCAAGCTCGGGATAGGCACTGATGTTCTCACCGATCACGACCTCGCACAGCTCGCAAAGGAAGGCACGGTCAATGCCCAGAAGCTTTGCGTGACGGCAAGCGCGACGCAGAATGCGGCGCAAAACGTAGCCGCGTCCCTCGTTCGAGGGAATAACGCCGTCGCAGATCATAAAGGTGGAGCTGCGGATATGGTCGGTGATCACGCGGATCGAAATGTCGTTCTTGGCATCGTCGCCGTAGGTCTTACCCGCGATCGCGCAGACGGTATCCAAAATCTTTCTTACGGTATCAACCTCAAAGAGATTGTCCACGCCCTGCATAACGCAAGCCAGTCTCTCAAGACCCATACCGGTATCGATATTCTTCTGTGCAAGCTCGGTGTAGTTGCCGTTTCCGTCGTTATTGAACTGCGAGAACACGTTGTTCCAGATCTCCATAAAACGGTCGCAGTCACAGCCCGGCTTACAGTCGGGCGAGCCACAGCCAAACTTCAGTCCACGGTCGAAATAGATCTCCGAGCAGGGGCCGCAGGGGCCGCTTCCGTGCTCCCAGAAGTTGTCTGCCTTGCCAAGTCTGACGATCTTCGCGGGGTCAACGCCCACCTTGTCCTTCCAAAGAGCAAAAGCCTCCTCGTCGTTCTCATAGATCGAGGGCCACAGCAGCTCCACGGGGATCTCCAGCGTTTCGGTCAGGAACTCCCATGCCCACGGAATGGCCTCATACTTGAAATAATCGCCAAAGGAGAAGTTACCCAGCATCTCGAAGAAGGTACCGTGACGCGCCGTGTGACCGACTCTTTCAAGGTCGGGCGTACGGATGCACTTCTGACAAGTGCAGACGCGGCGGCGAGGGGGCTCCTCCTCACCCGTGAAGAACTTCTTCATGGGAGCCATAC
>CAJGDZ010000122.1 GCA_904502055.1 uncultured Clostridia bacterium
AAAAAATAATATTTTTTGGAGGATATGTATTATGGGAAAGATCATTGGTATAGATTTGGGTACGACAAACTCTTGCGTTGCCGTATATGAGGGCGGAGAGCCCATCGTAATTCCGAATCCCGAGGGAGCGCGCACAACGCCCTCCGTTATCGCCTTCTCCAAGACCGGCGAGAGAATGACGGGTCAGGTGGCAAAGCGTCAGGCGATCACCAACCCCGACAGAACCATTATGAGCATCAAGCGCCACATGGGAAGCGATTTCAAGGTGGCAATCGACGACAAGAACTACACACCGCAGGAGATCTCGGCGATGATCCTTCAGAAGCTGAAGGCAGACGCTGAGGCATATCTCGGCACCACGGTAACCGAGGCGGTCATCACGGTTCCCGCATACTTCTCGGACGCTCAGCGTCAGGCAACCAAGGATGCGGGTAAGATCGCGGGCCTTGAGGTCAAGAGAATCATCAACGAGCCCACTGCTGCGGCTCTTGCATACGGTATGGATAAGGAAAGCGATCAGAAGATCATGGTCTTCGACCTTGGCGGCGGTACGTTCGACGTATCCCTGCTTGAGATCTCGGACGGCGTTTTCGAGGTTCTTGCCACCAACGGTGACACCAAGCTCGGCGGCGATGACTTTGACCAGAGACTGATCGACTGGATGGCCGATAAGTTCAAGGCCGAGAACGGCGTTGACCTTCGTAACGATAAGATGGTAATGCAGAGACTGAAGGAAGCGGCAGAGAAGGCAAAGATCGAGCTTTCGGGTATGACCAGCACCAACATCAATCTGCCCTTCATCACCGCAACTGCGGCAGGCCCTCTTCACTTTGATGCTACGCTCACCCGCGCTGAGTTCGACCGCATTACGGCCGATCTCGTTGAGAGAGCTATGATCCCCACCAAGAAGGCACTTGCCGATGCAGGTCTTACCTTTGCTCAGATCGACAAGGTGCTTTTGGTCGGCGGTTCCACAAGAATTCCCGCTGTTCAGGAGGCAGTCAAGAAGCTGATCGGCAAGGAGCCCTTCAAGGGCATCAACCCCGATGAGTGCGTAGCACTCGGTGCGGCGATCCAGGGCGGCGTTCTTGGCGGCGACGTAAAGGATCTTCTTCTGCTTGACGTAACGCCTCTGTCGCTCGGTATCGAGACGCTCGGCGGTGTTTCGACCAAGATCATCGACCGTAACACCACCATTCCCGTAAAGAAGAGCCAGATCTTCTCGACGGCGGCTGACGGACAGACCTCGGTTGAGATCCACGTTCTTCAGGGTGAGAGAGAAATGGCGGCCGGCAACACCACGCTCGGACGCTTCAGCCTTGACGGTATCCCCTCCGCTCCCCGCGGAGTTCCTCAGATCGAGGTTACCTTCGACATCGACGCGAACGGCATCGTAAACGTAAGCGCACTCGATAAGGGCACGGGTAAGGAGACTCACATCACCATCACCTCCTCTACCAATATGTCGCAGGAGGAAATCGATAAGGCGGTAAGAGAGGCCGAGAAGTTCGCCGAGGAAGACAAGAAGATGAAGGACGCGGTGGACACCAAGAACCGCGCTGAGAGCATCATCTTCCAGAGCGAAAAGACCCTCTCGGAGATCGGTGACAAGCTTCCCGATTCCGACAAGGAAGAGGTAAAGGCGGTACTTGAAAAGCTTCGTGAGACGGTTAAGGGCGGCGACACCGAGGCCATCAAGGCTGACACCGAGGCTCTGGAGAAGGCATTCTATGCACTTTCCGAGAAGCTTTACAAGCAGTCGGGTGCGGCCGATATGGGCGGTGCGCCCGGTGCTGACGGACAGAGCAGCGACGGCACGTACTACAACGCCGACTTTGAGGATAAGACCAACAACTAAAGAAAACGGCTTGCGGGAGAGGCTACCCTCTCCCGCCGAGTTCGTTTACCTGAAAGGAACATTCGTAGAAAAATGGCAGAAAAACGAGACTATTATGAGGTCCTTGGCGTAGATAAGGGTGCCGACGATGCGGCCATCAAAAAGGCGTATCGCGTACTGGCAAAGAAATATCACCCCGATATGAATCCGGATGACAAGGAGGCTGAGGCCAAATTCAAGGAGGTCAATGAGGCGTATGCCGTCCTCTCCGACCCCGAGAAAAAGTCGCAGTATGACCAGTTCGGTCATGCCGCCTTCGAGCAGGGCGGCGGTGGACCCGGTGGCTTCGGTGGCTTCGGTGGTTTTGGCGATTTCGGTGACCTTGGTGACATTTTCGGAAGCTTTTTCGGCGGCGGCTTCGGCGGCTCGTCGAATGCGCGCAGAAATGCGCCCCAGCGCGGTGAGGACGTCGGTGCAAGCGTAAGCATCAGCTTTGAGGAGGCGGCATTCGGCGTTAAGCGTGACGTTACCTACAATCGCGTGCAAAGATGTCCCGACTGTAGCGGAAGCGGCGCGGAGAAGGGCTCCAGCCCCGAAACCTGTAGCGCCTGTGGCGGAAGCGGACAACGGCGCGTGGTTCAGCGAATGGGCGGTATGCAGTTCCAGTCCACCGTGACGTGTGAAACCTGCCGCGGCAAGGGTAAGATCATCAAAAACCCCTGCTCCAACTGTCGGGGAACGGGATACATCCGCGTAACCAAGAAGCTGGAGGTCTCCATTCCGGCGGGTATTGACGACGGCGAGCGCATCGCGCTTCGCGGTCAGGGCTGTGACGGCCGAAACGGAGGGCCTACGGGTGACTTGATCATCACGGTTCGCGTCAAGCGCCATAACGTTTTTGAGCGTGACGGATATCATATTTACTGTGAGGTTCCCGTGACCATCAGCGAGGCGACTCTTGGCGCCGAGATCACGGTTCCCACGCTGGAGGGCAACGAAAAATATACCATTCCCGAGGGAACTCAAAACGGAACGCGGTTCACGATGAAGGGAAAGGGAATTCCGTACGTCAACAGCTCGGGCAAACGCGGCGACCTGATCTTTGCGGTAAACGTGGAGGTCCCCAAGGGACTCAGCGAGAAACAGAAGGATCTGCTTCGCGAATTCGCCTCGGCGTGCGGAGAAAATAATTACGGAAAGAAAACAGGCTTTTTCAAAAAGCTGTTTGGTTAAAAAGAATGGATAAGGATTATGTTTGCGGTGAGCACTCGGACATCAAGGAGTGGCACCAGATAAAGGCAACGGTAAAGCTTCCGGAGCTGGATGATCTTACGGCCATTATGAGCATGCTCAGCAACAATCTGATGATCGAGGACTACAGTGACATCGATCTGAAGACCTGCTACGGTGATCTCATTGACGAATCAATTCTGAATGCCGATAAGACAGTGGCCTCGGTTTCGGTCTTTTTGCCTTGTGAAAAGAACTATAACGAGGCGGTTGATTTCATTCGCGGACGCTGTGCCGAGGAGGGCCTTTCGGCAAGGATCGAGGTCGTCGGCGTTAATGAGGAGGACTGGGCTAACTCCTGGAAGGAATACTATAAGCCGCTTCATATCGGCAACAAGATCGTCATTGTTCCCGCCTGGGAGCGCTACGAAAAGCAAGAGGGCGAGGTCATCGTTACCATGGATCCCGGTATGGCCTTCGGCACGGGAACCCACGAGACTACGCGTCTGGTGATCGACCTTTTGGAGCGATATACCCAAAAGGGCGCCTCGGTGCTTGACGTGGGTACGGGAAGCGGCATTCTTGCCATCTGCGCGTCCAAGCTCGGAGCAGGCAGGTGCTACGCTTACGACATCGATCCCGTAGCCGTGCGCGTGGCCAAGGATAACGTGGAGTCCAACGCCTGTGACAACATTGTGTGTGAGCAGTCTGACCTTCTGAAAAGCGTGGAGATGCTTGAGGGGGGCTACGATCTGATCACGGCCAACATCGTGGCGGATATCATCATTCGGATGACCCCCGACGTAGGTCGGTTTATGCATGAGAACACCGTTCTTCTTGCCTCAGGTATTATTTCCGAGCGCGCACACGACGTGATCGGATGCTTTGAGGCCAATGGCTTCGCCATTGTCGAGCGCATGGAGGATAACGGTTGGTGCGCCTTGGCGGTCAAAAAAGCAAGATAAGAAAAACAAAAGGAAATGCCGTATAGGTGGCGTTTCCTTTTTTCTTTTGTGAACAAAGTGTAAATATCGGTCATTTTGCACAAAAAGCCTTTGACATTTTGGTTATTTTGTAGTATACTAGAAAAACACGAGAAAAACCAAAGATGTTGGAGAAGCTATGCCGAAATTTTTTGTGAGACAGGAGCAGATCTCCGAAGGACAGATCACACTGCGCGGAGACGATGCCTTCCATATTTCCCGTTCGCTCCGAATGGCAAAGGGCGAGCATATCACGGTTTGCGATATGCAGGGACAGGAATATGAATGCGAATTGACGGATTTTTTGTCCGATTCGGTGCTTGCAAGTATTCTTTCAAGTCGAAGCGTGGATAACGAACCGCCAAAAAGGATCCATTTGTATCAAGCGCTTCCCAAGGGGGACAAGCTGGATACCGTCATACAAAAGGCGGTGGAATGCGGTGTTTTTGAGATCCATCCCTTTGAAAGCGAGCGATGTGTGGTAAGGAGCAAGGGAGATTCCGAGGCAAGGAAGACCGAGCGGCGAAACCGCATCGCGCTGGAGGCGGCCAAGCAGTGCGGAAGAGGATATATCCCTGCCGTGCGGGAGACGGTTGGCTTTCGCGAAGCCATCGAGGAGGCGTGCCGCGCCGACGTTTGCCTTTTTTGCTATGAGGGTGAGAGTGAAAAAAGCCTCAGACGTGTTTTGGAGGATGCCGGGAAAAGGGCTGAAACGGTTTCCGTCGTGATCGGAAGTGAGGGTGGCTTTTCGGTTTCGGAGGCGGCGTACGCCGCGGAAAGAGGCGCAAGCTCGGTCTCACTCGGCAAGCGCATTCTTCGCACCGAGAGGGCGGCGGCGTTCGTTCTCGGCTGCTTAGTTTACGAATACGAGATGTGATTTTTCGTCAAATAACATAAAAAAATTTCGAAAATTTGTAAAAAATATTGAAAAACCTATTGAAAAATCACAGATTTTGTAGTAGAATATAGGTCAGAATTAACAATTGGAAATACAATAGATGTAAGGAGATCAGTATGTCTAACAGATTGTTTCAGGGCGTGATTCACCAGATGAAGGATGCGATCGACCGTGTGATCGGTGTCATTGATGAAAACGGCGTCATTATTGCTTGCTCGGAGCTTGTAAGAGTCGGAGAGCTTAAGCAGGGAATCCGTGAAGAGCTGGCATATACTTCGGAGATCTATGTTTCGGACGGTTATACCTATCGCTCCATCAGCGGCGGTATGAAGCCCGAATATACGGTGTTCATTGAGGGTGAGGACAAGGTGGCAGAGAAGATGTCCAAGGTGCTTACCGTATCTCTCGGCAACATCAAGAACCTTTATGACGAAAAGTACGACAAGGGTT
>CAJGDZ010000123.1 GCA_904502055.1 uncultured Clostridia bacterium
CGCGTCGCTCAGCTCCACAAACTTGAACTCCCACGAGGACCAGAGAATGATCTCCTCGGAGAAGCGCGACAGATGCATCATGGTGATGGCGTACGCGCTCATCAGCTCCAGGCAAAAGTCACGGTCGGAAACGCCGTCAAGGCTGTTGAGCGTGATGCCGTCAAAGCCGAGAGCCTCCGCCACCATACGGCGGTCGGTATCGTAGGTTGTGCCGGCCAGCGCGCAGGAGCCGAGCGGCGAGAAATTCATGCGGCGCACCGCATCCTCAAGCCGTCCGATGTCGCGCGAAAGCATCATCGCGTACGCCATCAGGTGGTGCCCGAAGGTGATGGGCTGGGCACGCTGAAGGTGGGTGTAGCCCGGCATAATGGTCGATTTGTATTCTTCGGCCTTATCGGTGATCGCCGCAAGAAGCTCGCGCAGAAGCCCCATAATATTCGCGGTCTGTTCGCGCAGATACAGACGGATGTCGAGCGCCACCTGGTCGTTGCGGCTTCGCGCCGTGTGCAGACGCTTGCCCGCGTCACCGATGCGCTTTGTCAGCTCGGCCTCCACAAACATATGGATGTCCTCACAGTCCATATCAAAGGCAAGCGCGCCGCTCTCAAGATCGGCGAGAATGCCCTCAAGCCCCGCAAGGATCTCGTTCACGTCCTCGGGAGAAATGATGCCGCGCGCCCCCAGCATGGTGGCGTGCGCCATCGAGCCGCGAATGTCCTCGCGGTACATTTTGCAGTCAAACGAAATGGAAGAGTTAAAGTCGTCGGCCTCCTTGTCGAGCGCTCCGGCAAATCTTCCTGCCCACATTTTTTCCATAAAAACATCCTTTCTCCGCGGCAGGACAACGTCCGCCGCGTCAAATGTATAATTCAAAAATCCGTATTTATTAGTATACCATATTTTCCCGCCGCCGTCAATTCCCAAAATCCTGCGGCGGACATTTCAAAAACGAAAGTTGATTTTAAACGAGGTCAAGAAATCCGTGTTTCAAAAAAAGCACGGAGCTCACGCTCGGTCGCATTGACCGTTCCCTGAAGGACCGGGGGCTTTCCACCGCCCTTAGGGGAGAACGCGGCGCGAAAAGCGGCTGCCGTTTTCTCAAACGAAAGAGCGTCCGAGAGCACAAAGCGGTAACCGCCCTCATCATCGCCCGAGAACGCAAGACACGATCGCCCCGTTTTTTCCGAAATTCCCGTTGCCAGCATCCGAAGCTCGTTCACCTCAAAATCCGATTCAAACAAGCAAGAAGGCTTTCTCTTTGTCTCAAATGAGTCAATGAGAAAAGAAATCCGTTCGCGCTTCATCTGCCCGATCTTGTATTTTACGGCACCGAGCTCCTCGGAAAGCTTTCGCACGCCCTCCACGATCCGCTCGGGCGGCAGAGACAAAAGCCGAGAGAGCTCGCTTTCCCGATCCTCTTGAATATTGCCGTGTGCGATGGCATCCAGACCGCATTTCATATGAATGCGCGTACCGCCCTTGTAGCGCATAGCGCTCAGCAAACGAATGCCGCCAACCTCGCCCGTGTACTTGACGTGCGGCACACAGCAGGCGCAAAGATCCAGCCCCTCGATCTCCACCAGGCGCACGCGCCCTTCGATCTCTCCCTTAGCGCGATAAGAGAGCGCGGCCAGCTCCCCGTCGCTCGGATACAGGATGTTCACCTTGCGGTTTTCGGCTACGGCGATGTTTGCAAGCCTCTCAATTTGTCTCACCGTAGACATTTCCACACATCCATCCAAATCCAGTGTCACATCCTCGTGTCCCAAATGAAAGCCGACGTTGTTCAGTCCGTACTCCCGATGAAACAGGCCTGTTACAATGTGCTCACCGGTATGATTTTGCAAATGGCGAAGCCGCCGAAAACGGTCAATTTTTCCGACAACCGTCCCATTTGGTACAATTTCTCTATCAATTAAATGCCAAAGCTCTCCGTCCTTCTCCCGCACATCAAGCACGTTCGCCTCACCAAGCGTGCCAACGTCCGAGGGCTGTCCGCCCGCCTCGGGCGCAAACGCCGTCTCGTCAAGAAGCACCCAAAAGCCGCCGTCTCCCTCCCGCACGTCAAGCACGCACGCCTCAAATTCCAGAAGATGGCTATCGGTATCAAAAAGCCGCTTTGTCATTTTCTCGCCCCCCAAAGCTCAGATTCAAGCTCAATTCAAATATATCAAATTGTACCCCATTTTTCTCACAAAGTCAAGTGTTTTCAATTTTTTGATTTTTTACCCGCAATCTCTTGACAAACGGGCTCGTTCTCTTTATAATGTCTTTAATGTATTAAGATACATTAAAATCTTTACTAAAGGACGAGGTAAGCACTATGAACCGATTGCCAAAGACCGTTATGGATTCCCATCGCCCCATCCCGTTTTATATCATAGACACACAGGATATGGAGCAATTTACCTACGAAAAATTCTACGCCGATCTTTCCGATATGAAACAAAAGGGCTACGGCGGCATCGTGCTTTTCAACGGTGCTACCGACGGCTTTGAAAAATTCGGTCCCTACTTCAGCGAGGCCTGGTTCTTTATGGTTGATAACTGCCTGAAGGCCGCACACGAGCTGGAGCTTCGCGTCTGGATCATGGACGACTACAACGCCCCTCCCGGTGACATCGGCGGCAGAATGCAGACACTTGCGCCTCACCTGAAGCAAAAGCGCATCGTGCTGAAGGAAAACGACGAGATCGAGGTACAGACGGTCGATTGGGGCTTCCCTGCTTACGAGCCCTTTGAGAGCGCCGAGATCTTCCGTCGCGTAGTCTACGAGGAGTATAAGGCGCGCTACAGCCACTATTTCGGCAACACCATTGTCGGAATGTTCTCGGACGCCGACTCGCGCCGCGTCAACTCCAACGTGCTGTTCGGAAAAAAGGAAATGCTTGACTACTTCCCTTGGGTCGACGATTTTGCAGAGACCTTTGAGAAGAAATACGGCTATGACATCACCCCATATCTTCCCTCGATCCTCCGCCGCGAAACGTCGGAGCAATCGAGAGACTATTGGGAGCACTGCGGCGAGCGCTACTACGGCTGGATGGGATCGGCCTACGAATGGTGTAAGCAAAACGGGCTGGAATACACCTACCACACCAGTGACTCCGCGCCCTTCCGCCTTGAGACCTCCTACTTCAACTCGGCCTTTGCCGAGGGCAAGGCCATTGACGCCGCGCGCTATTGCGATTGGCCGGGCACCGACCACGAGCGCCTTCAGCTCAACGGCGCCATCTTCCTGCGTCCCGACCTGTATAAGGATTACTACGTCATTTGGGGCGGCGACGACAAGAACCGCCGTGTCGAAAACTACTATGACGTTTTTGCCGACCTGCGCGCCAAGCAGGCACAGTCCAGCGGCTATCTTTACGGCAAGAAAGGCGTCATGTGCGAAATGTTCGCCATGACCGGCTTCAGCGCGACCTACAAGGAATTCCACAACATCGCCGCATGGCAGATGATGCAGGGTGTCACCTTCATCGTGCTGAACTATTACCGCTACCGTATGCACAACACGGCAAAATACATTGCCTCTCCTACCTTTGGCCGCACCAGCTACACCGATTTCGATATGCGTGCCTTCAATGACCTTTTGGCCGAGGAGTCCGCCCTCTGTGAAACCGGAGACCTCCGCGTGGACGTCGCGCTTCTCGACCCCACCGACTACGTGTGGCGCGGCGACGGCGACAGCGTGATCGAATGCGAGCTGGCCAAGAAAATGAACCACCTTCCGAACGGCTATATCATTTCGGACATTAAAAATCTTTCGCTCAGAGCCAAGGACCTCAAGGCCGTAGTCAATCCCGGTCTTCCCCTCTCGGACGAGGAGCGCAAGATCATTGCCGACCTTGGTCTTAAGCTCTACGAGGCAAATGAAATCGACCAAATTGAAAAGGACTTCCCCACGGGCATTTCGTGGGACGGCGAGGGCGAGCTTATGTTTATGCGCCGCGACCTCGGAAACGGCGAGGAAATGCTGATCGTCGGCAACATTGAGACCGACGATACGCTCCGCGGCCGCCTGACCTTTGCGGGCAAGACCTATGACATCGAGCTTTGCTCGGGTGAAATGGCCTTCTTTGGTGAGGGCTACGATAAATACCGCGAGATCCCGAAGGACGCGATCAAGATCGAGCTTACCGCCACAGCCCCCGTCCGCTTTGAGCACGCCAACGTGGTGCCGCTGATGCGCTGGGAGGACCCCGAGGGCAACGCCACAAGCCCTGTAAAGCCGTCGTTGCGCGGCAACTTCTTTGCCCTCAAGGGCTGGATCGAGGAGCCCTTCGAGCTTGAAAAGCACCCCCACTCGCTCATTCAGCACCTTCCCTTCACGGCAACCGCAGAGCTTAAAAATCTGAAGATCGCGCTCTCGCACAACGTTATCCGAAAGATCGACCGCCTCGAGCTTGACGGCAAGCTTCTGCGCTCGTCGGGCGTTACCAAGGTCTTTGACGATACGTATTTCGTCTATCCCTTCGATCTCTCGGCAGGCGCACACAAGCTGACGCTTACGATGAACAACCCCTTTGAAATTCGCGACGCCATCTTCCTTGGCGGCGATTTCGATGCCGACGTGAAGATCTCGGATGACGTTGCCTGCATCGGCACCTCGTACTACATCCGTTCTTACTTCACAAAGGAGGCCGCAATCACACTCTCGCCCCGACGCACGGCGCTGAAAACCGACGAGTCCTGGGCCGAGCAGGGTCAGCCCTTCTATTCGGGCTCGGTCACCTACGCCTTTGACGTGGAGATCCCCGACACGCTGAAAGCCCCCACGCTGGTCTGCCCCGACGCGCGCGACGCGGTCAAGCTTTATGTTGACGGCGAATACGTAGGCTCGCGCATTATGGCGCCGTACCGCTTCCCTCTCCCCGCAGGCAAGCACCGCATTGAGATCGAGGTGGCCAATACCTACGCCAACGCTCTTGAGGCCTACAAAGCCCCCGCAGGACTTTTGGAAACTCCTTATATCACCGAAGGATAAAGATCATGAATAAATTGCAAAAAGAATGGGTTGACGCCCACCGCCCGATTCCCTTTTACTTTATCACCACACACGAGCTCTCCGAGCTGACGTACGAAAAGTTCTATGCCGACCTTTCGGATATGAAGGCCAAGGGCTACGGCGGCATCATCCCCTTTAACCGCCCGCCACAGGGCTTCACCAAGGAGACCTATTTCAGCGAAGCGTGGTTCTTTATGATGGACAACGTTCTTCGCGCCGCGCACGATCTCGGACTCACCGTCTGGATGGTGGACGAGCACAAGGCGCCCTCGGGCGAGCACGGCGGTCGCATCGAAAAAATAGCGCCCCACCTCGGGCAAAAGCGCATCGAGCTCACCGAGAACGGCGAGATCGAGGTCAAGGACGTCCCTTGGGGCTTCCC
>CAJGDZ010000124.1 GCA_904502055.1 uncultured Clostridia bacterium
GCAATTCCCGCGCCTCGCGCTGAGGTTTCCAAGTACGCTCCCAAGATGACCACCATGAAGATCGATCCCGACAAGATCCGCGAGGTTATCGGTAAGGGTGGCTCGGTCATTCAGAAGATCGTGGCCGACACCGGTGCCAAGGTGGATATCGACGATGACGGTACCATCCACATCGCTGCCGTTAACGATGCACAGGCTGTGGCCGCCAAGTCCATGATCGACGCGATCGTATTTGAGCCGGAGGTTGGTGCCGTATACTCGGGCACGGTTACCGGCATCAAGGAGTTCGGCGCATTCGTTGAGTATGCACCCGGCAAGGAGGGTCTTGTTCACATCTCCAAGATCGCCAAGACCCGCATTGATAAGGTTGAGGACGTTCTGAAGCTCGGCGATGCCGTAAAGGTCAAGTATATGGGTCTTGACAAGAAGGGCCGTATGGACTTCTCGATCAAGGACGCGCTTGAGGACTGATTTTTGCCCCTAAAAATCTTTTGAAAGGAGCTTCGCTATGGCAGGAACGTCAAACGGCAGAAGGCCGACCGGGAAACCGACCGTACCGAACGGAAAAACCAAACCCTTTACCTCCGTCAATTACCGAGATACACGTCTTGCCAAAGAAAGACAGCGCAGACAGTATGAGCAGCAGAAGAAGGAGAAGATCGTCTTTGCCCTCTTCGTGGTTGTCATCATCGTGCTGATCCTGATTGCCATTCTGGTCTTCAAGAAGGCGATCTCGGGTGGCGGAGCCAACGATACACAGACAGACACCGAAACCACGACCGCACCGATCGAGGAAACAACACCTCCGGTCGACGTGCAGGAGCTTGACCGCTTCCTCAAGGAAATGTGCGGAAAGGAGCAGATCCACACGGGTAACCTTCTCCTGGTGGATGCCTCGCATCCCTTCTCCGACACGGCAAAGCTTGCTGAAATCTACTTTGGACGCAACAAATTTCAAGGCGTTTATTCGTATTACCCCCCGGATTCCAGCACAAAGATTTCGACAACCGCTCTTGCAGCACTAAATCAAATGGCCGACGAGTTCTATGAGCTGACGGGCAATAACGATCTTTACGTGGACAAGGCATATGACGCCTCTGCCACGAACGATCACTCCACGGGACTTGCCTTCGATCTTTCGATCTACACCATCAAGCACGAGCATTACGAGTTGAATGACACGGCGGCCTCTTCGGATTTCGAGTGGGTATTCAACAATTACTACAAGTACGGCTTTGTAATGGAGTCTCCCGCGCAGTCGGGCGAGCGCCATTATCACTTCCGCTACGTGGGAATTCCCGTGGCAACGTATCTGTTCCGCAATGAGCTTACGCTCACCGAGTTCCTGACAAAGCTCACCGAAAGCCACGCCTTTGCTGACGGCAAGACCAACGCCACCTCGGTCACGACCGATGACGGTGCGGTCTATGAGTTCTATTACGTCGAGGCGACCGGCGGCGATATGACAAGCGTTCCCGTTCACGAGGATGCGCTCTTCTTCGAAATTTCGGGCGATAACCAAAACGGTTTTGTTGTTACTGTACGTATGAGTTGATCCAAAAAAACAAAAACTAAGAGCAGAAACACTCGTTTCTGCTCTTTTTTCGTTCCCCCTTTCCAACTTTGATTTATCGGGGGATATGCCTTCTGTGATATTCCATTCGCACTTCAATTTTCAGGAGTATTTATGAAATCCAACCGTTTTTTGTGTTTTCTTTTTTTCGGACTGCTCGTGTTTCCCGTCTGCCTTATCTTTTTGTGCCCGACCGAGGATTTTTCCCCAACCGAAAACCGTATGCTTGCCACCTTTCCCGCCTGGGATGCCCGCTCGTTTTTTGACGGAAGCTACGCGGAGGGAATCGGCGATTTTCTTGCCGATCGTATGCCCTTGCGCGAAACTCTTTTGCGCGTCAAGTCTGCGTCCGAGCTTTTGGCAGGTCGGCGACAAAACGGAAACGTGTTTTTCGGCAAAGACATGTACCAGATCAAGCGGCTGGAGGAATGCGACCTTGAAATGCTGAGACAAAATAAGCAGGCGGCCGAGAGCATTGCCGCGCATTTGGAAAAAAGCGGGAAGCCCGTGACTGTCCTCTATGCTCCGCGTGCCATCGACGTCCTTGGAGACAAATTGCCAAGCGGCTATCCGCAGAGCGCGGCTGAAAAGCCGTGGACGGTCTTGCCGCGTTCTCCCCTTTTTTCCGTTTTAAAGGAAAAAGCAGCTCGCGGCGAGTCGGTATGGTACCGAACCGACCACCATTGGACGGCACTCGGCGCGTATTACGCCTACGAATTTCTCGGAGATTCGCTCGGCTATACGCCGCTTCCGCAAAACGCTTTTCGCGTGGAGACCGTCAAGGAGGATTTTTTTGGGACCAGTGCCTCGGCATCGCTTTTTCCCTTGGCAAGGCCCGACACCATCGTGCGCTACCGCTTTGAGGGGGACACGGATTTCACCGTTGTCGACCTGTCCACGGGCAAAGAACGAAGAGGGTTTTATGACGACGAAAAGCTAAGCACCGCCGATGCTTACGCCGCTTTTCTCGGGGGAAATTTTGCACACCTTCGCATCACAAAAGACGGATCGGAAGGCCGGCCACTTTTACTCATAATAAAAGACAGCTACGCCAACTGCCTCGTTCCCTTTTTGGCGCGCCATTTTGATATCGAAATGCTGGACCCCCGCTATATCCGCGGTGCCTCATACGAAATACCGGACGGGATCACGGCGAAAGAGAACTACGCCGGAGCCCTTCTGCTGTGGAACGCCGAAACGCTCTGCAGCGACGCCGGGCTGCTCCCCTTCCTTTCCGAATAAAAAAAGAGCCGATCGGCTCTTTTTTTATAGCATAATCGCGCCGGTGCGCAGATATTTGCCGCCCTCTGCCACCTTGGGCAGACAAAGCGAATACAGCGCATCCGCTTTTGCGGAAAGCTCGGCCTGTCTCCTCACGGCATCAGCATTCTCGGGATGCTTTTTGCAAAGCGCCTCAATGTCCGAGGGCTTGGTCAGAATCGGCAAATTCTGCTTTCGAAGCGAAGCCAAAAGCTCACGCCCCGCTTGATTTGCCCCCAGCACCGTGCTGTATGCGATTCCGCGGTCAAGATCATCCCAAGCAACGCCAAGCATCGCGGCCAGTATGGCGCGCCGTATGGTGGCATCGGGATAGCGCTTGGTAGCGCATTTTTTTGTCATTTCCTCAAGCGTGCGGCTCTCCATTGCCGCGGCACAAAGTCGATGCTCAAGGCCGTTTCCCAAACCCACGATGTGCGAAAGTGCCCCAGGCGCAGTCAAACGAAAGAAGCTGAGGACCGCTCGCTCGGCATTTTCCGCCGTGGCCGGTGCCTCTCCACGCTCCTGCGCCGCTCTCAGCTCCGAAAAAGCAAAATCGGGCATATAAGCGCCGACGCTCTCTCCCTCGGCCAGCGCCTTGCGAATTGCCGTTGCCGAGGCAAACGGAGAAGTCCCCAGCGCTTGCGATCCATAGCCGTCTCCCACACGAACAATGGGCTCCGGCGCCATTTCTGTATTCCGCCGCCTTAAAGCACAAAGATATTCCACCGCAAGGATGTCGTTCGGCTGCAGCCTCTCGCCCTCTCCCAGAAGCGCCGCAAAATGCGCCGCGGCACTTCCCTCGCGCGCATCCATCGCCTCTTTTCGCTCAGCAAATTCCTGCGAGAGCACGCGATCGGCAAGCGCGGACAGCCGCGCAAGATCTCCGCTCTCCGACCCGAACACAAGAGTGCTTGTCCCCAGCATCGAAAGAATGCTCACACCCGCCCCTGCAAAATACGCCGCACTCGACGAGCAAAAGGGATACGGAAGCTCGAGAACCAGATCGGCGCCGCCAACAAGCGCCATCCTCGCTCTTGCAAGCTTATCGAGGATCGCAACCTCGCCACGCTGGGTAAAAGGTCCGCTCATCACACACACTACCGCGTCGGAGCGCTTTTTAGCCTCCGTCAGCAGATACGCGTGCCCGTTGTGAAAGGGGTTATATTCGCAAATAATGCCGCTGATATTCATTTTTATGCCCTCTCCTTGCAAAAAGTTGTGAAAAACACTTGAAAAAAGAAAACTTTTGTAGTATAATAGTTTGTCAATATTTTATTAATTTGGAGGATTATGTCATGAATGTACTCGTAGTAAATGCGGGTAGCAGCTCGCTCAAGTATCAGCTTTTCGACACCTCGAACGATACCGTTGTCGCAAAGGGTCTTTGCGAAAGAATCGGACTTGACGGTGCTATTACCCACAAGCAGCTCCTGGCCGGCAAGGAATATGCCGCTAAGGTTCCGATGCCCACTCACACCGATGCCATGAAGTACGTTGTTGAGGCGCTTCTGAGCGCTGAGCACGGTTGCCTGAAGAGCATGGATGAGATCCACGCCGTTGGCCACAGAATCGTGCACGGCGGTCCTTGGTTCTCGCAGTCGGTTCTTCTGACCAAAGAGGTGTTCGACACGCTGGATCAGAGATGCCGCGACCTCGCACCCCTTCACACGGGCGCACACCTTCAGGGTATTCAGGGCTGTCTTGACGTTATGCCCAACACCCCTCAGGTTCTCGTATTCGACACCGCGTTCCATCAGACCATGCCCGAAAAGGCCTACATGTACGGTATTCCCTATCAGATGTATAAGGACTACGCCATCCGCCGTTACGGCGCACACGGCACCTCTCACCGCTACGTTGCCGGCGAGATGATTAAGCTTCTGGGCGGTAAGGCTGAGGGCACCAAGATCATCACCTGCCACCTTGGAAACGGTTCCTCGATCTCTGCTGTTAAGGACGGTAAGGTCATCGACACCTCGATGGGCTTCACGCCTCTGGCCGGTGTCATCATGGGTACCCGTTGCGGCGATATGGACCCCGCTATCGTTCCCTTCATTATGAACAAAGAGGGCTTTACCCCCGATCAGATGAACGAGTTTATGAACAAGAAGTGCGGCTTCCTTGGAATTTCCGAGGTTTCGTCCGACTGCCGCGACCTTGAGGCCGCAATCGCGGACGGCAATAGCCAGGCAAAGCTTGCTATGGACGTTCTGGGCTACCAGATCAAGAAGTACATCGGCTCGTACACTGCCGCTATGGGCGGTCTTGACGCCATCGTGTTCACGGCAGGCATCGGTGAGAATACCGCTTCGCTCCGTGCTATGGCTCTTGACGATATGGAATACTTCGGCATCGATTACGACAAGGAGCTTAACAGCAAGACCTTTGGCCGTCACGGTGTAACCAAGCTTTCCACCGACAAGTCGCGCGTACAGATCTATATGATCCCCACCAATGAGGAGCTTATGATCGCAAGAGACACCGAGGCTCTTGTAAACGCAAAGTAAGCATTTTCCAATCGGCTGTCACAGACGTGACAGC
>CAJGDZ010000125.1 GCA_904502055.1 uncultured Clostridia bacterium
AAGAGAGCGAGCTCTCTTTATCCGCCTCGTGACTTGTGGCATAAATGTTCTTCACGCTTTAGCGTGAAGAACCAAAATGACTTGAAAAACCTTTCTCGATATTGCTTTTGCAGACTTTATTGTGTGAAAAAGTTTCTTTTCCCCAAAAGTTTTTGGGGGTCGTAGGGGGCTTTTTTCAAAAAGCCCCCTACACGTCTCCCCTCCCGACAAATCAAAATTTGAAGCACAGAAAAACGGGCAAGCCGCAAGGGCTTGCCCGAGGTTTGTTTAAGCGTTTGCCGTCTTTTTACGTCCGATGATCTGAAGAAGGATCACGATTGCCACAAGAGCAAGTCCAATAACATCCGTCACAAGACCGGGGATCACGAGCAAAAGACCGCCCGCAATGGCAAGGAGGCGCTCGTAAACCTTAAGGTTGCGAAGCATATATCCCTCAAGTCCGGCCGAAATGCTGAACATACCCAGAAGCGAGGTGATAATGATAAGCACCACGTCATACCAAACGGTCTCGATAAAGAGCATCTCGGGATTGAAAGCGAAGATGTACGGAATGATAAACGCGGCAATTGCCAGACGCGTCGCGTTGACGCCGGTCTTAAGCGGATTGGAGCCGGCAATGGCCGAGCCCGCATATGCGGCAAGTGCCACGGGGGGCGTGATATCCGCCACGATACCGAAGTAGAACACGAACATATGCGCCGCCAAAACCGGAATGCCCATTTCAATGAGAATGGGCGCGGTGATCGACGCCATGATAACGTAATTTGCCGTAGTAGGCACACCCATACCCAGCACGATACAGCAAAGCATGGTCAAAAAGAGCGCAAGGAAGGAGCTCTTTTCCGCGAGCGGAACAATGGTGGTCAGAAGCTGAGCACCCAGACCCGTAAAGGTAACCACTGCCGAGATAAGACCTGCCACCGCACACGCGATGCCCACGCCGATGGTGCTCTTGGCACCGCCCTCAAGACCCTCAAAGAAGGTATTCGTCGAGAGGGGTGCGGTTTTGGTAAAGAGTGAGAAGACAAAGCAAAGCGCCATCGTCGTAAAGACCGAAAGACCGGGCGTAAAGCCGAGATTCCACACAAGGAAGAAGTAGCCGACCGCCAGAAGCACAAAGCCGCCGCAACGGAGAATGCACATCGGCTTAAAGCTCTTTTTCTTAAAGCATCCAACCAGACATTCCTTGTCAAACAGACTGACGATCATCGCCGTCATAATGGCGATGCTGGCCGCCATTCCCGAGCTGAAGTGATTCATGCAAAGCACCAGAACCACAACGGGAATGAGCAGATAGCCGTTGGAAACGACCAGCTTCAGAAAATTCGGAATAGCCTCCTTGGGAAGGCCCTCAAGACCGCAGCGCTTAGCCTCAAAGTGCACCATAAGGAAAATGCCGGCAAAGTAAAGCACCGCAGGAAGGATCGCGGCCACCGCAATCGTACCGTAGGCAATGCCCGTCATATCGGCCATCAGGAAGGCCGCCGCACCCATAATGGGAGGCATGATCTGACCGCCCGTCGAGGCCGCCGCCTCAACGGCCGCCGCGAACTCCGGCTTGTAGCCGCAGCGCTTCATCGTGGGAATGGTCACCGCGCCGCTTCCGACCGTGTTGGCCACCGAGCTGCCCGAGTACATACCCTCAAGCGCACTCGAGATAACCGCCACCTTGGCAGGACCGCCCGAGGACTTACCCGCAATGGAGTTGGCAAGGTCAACGAAAAAGCCGCCGATACCCGTCTTTTCCAGAAAGCTTCCGAATATGATAAACAGAGCAATAAAGGAAACGCAAACGCCGATGGGCGTTCCGTAGAAGCCACCGCCCATGTTGTAGGAGAAATATCCGATGATGGTCTCAAGCGCCACCAGCGGACTCAGACCCAGGCGGAAGCAGTAGTAGTAGACCGCGTAAACGATGAAGGCGCCGACCACGCAAAGGATCGGAACGCCGACCGCACGGCGGCAGAATTCAAACACCGTCAGAAGCGCTACAATACCCACGATCATATCCGTCGTGCTGATGTTGGCCGCACGCTCGATCAGATCCTCGCGGAAAATGGCGAAATAATAAAAGCTGAACGCCGATACAATGGCCAGGATCACGTCATAAAACGGTATGTAGTTGACTCTGAGGGATTGATGCTTGGTCACGGGATACAGAAGGTATCCGATGAGAAGCATCGAGCCGATGAACAGGGGGTACTTGACAAAGTTGTCCGCCTGGATCACCAGCTGGAACAAAAGGATCATAACCGCAAAGGCGATGAGAAGCGCGCGAATGAGGATCTTGCGCCAGCCCGTAAATACACGGGTGTTGCTTTCCTTATCGACCTTACGCATGACCTCCTCGGCACTGGGTGCCGGGGAAAACGTCTCGTTTTGCATAATAACCTCCGAACAAACGGAGACGGTGCCCGTGAGTGCCGCGGAGTCAAAACTCCTCGTTTCTCAAAACGTGACACCGTCCCCTTCTTAGGGTCTCAGGAATTAACCGAGAATTCCTGCCTCCTGATAGTACTTAGCAGCACCTGCGTGAAGCGGTACACCGCCGAGAGCCTTTGCAGCATTCTCAAGCTTCATAGCGCTGACCTGTGCCGCATATGCACCGTAGTTCTCCACGTTCTCCCAAAGAGCCTTGGTGAAGTTGTAAACCTCAGTCTCCGAAAGCGTGTTCTTGGCAATGTAGGTTGCCGAAACCGAAACGGCGATAGCGGGCTTGTCAGCCTCGATGCAGCTGTAAATGTCATTGGTAAGAGTGGTCTTGGTGTAGAAGCTGTTCTCTGCACCGACAAGAGCGTCAGCCTGTGCGTCGGTCAGCGTGATCACAGCGATGTCAGCCGTGGTCGTGATCAGCTCGGTGATACCCGAGGTGGGAACGCCGGCGGTGAAGAAGAAGGCGTCGATCTCGCCGTCTTTGATCTTGTCGCAGGAATCCTTAACGCTGTAGTAGGAAACCACAACGTCATTCTTTTCGGGATTCTGAGCATCGGTAAGGTCAAGCTTCATGCCTGCTGCCTCAAATACCTGCTTTGCGTTGATGGTAACGCCGCTTCCGGCCTCACCGATCGAAACGCGCTTGCCCTTCAGCTCGTCAACGGTAACCGCGCCGTCGCCGTTGGCGTCAAGCGTCTTCTTACCGATGATCTGAACGGTCTCCTGATATACAACACCGACAACCGAGAAGGAGTCGATCACCTCGCCGCCGAACATATCGGTGGTTCCGCTGTAGGCGTAGGACATAACGTCGTTCTGAACGATCGCGAACGAGCACTTGCCCGCATTGATGTCCTGAATGTTACCCTTGGAGCCCTTGCTGGAAACAGCGGAGAGGGTGTAGCCAAGGTCAGCCTTCTCGTTGAGCTTGGTAGCGATCATATTGGTGAAGCCGTAGTAGGTTCCCGTCTCACTACCCGTTTCAATTACGTGAATGGTCTTGCCGCCGCAGCTTGCAAAAGCAAGGAGGGCGCTTGCGATCATAAGAACCGCAAGAATAAGCGATACTGTCTTTTTCATAATAGCCTCCAAACAAATTTTGTAAAAAAGATTTGAACCATTATATCATATATTTAAAAGAATTGCAAGGCTTTTCCAAAAAAAATTCATGTATACAATGTATACATTCAAAAATAGGGCTGATTTTGAATAAAAATCGATTTCTTTATTCAAAAGCGTCTTACGCGGTCGGGTCAATGCGGTAGTCGTCGGGATCCTGGCTATATTCGTAGGCACATTCCCGGTGCATCAGCTCCTCGTAGAACTCCTCGAAATAGCGGTATCCGAACACACGAAGGCTGGGGGAGTCGAAGTGCGAATCCGAGCCGCTGCGCTCCTTTTCCACGTTGGTCAGACCCTCCTGCGAAACCACGGCGTAGCAGGGGAAATAGCCCTCGGCGTCAACGGCCGCAAGTGCCGAGTTGACAAGCTCGACCTCCTTGCCCTCCCATGCGCCGAGCTCACCGGTGATGATGACGATCTCGTCGCGATCAAGTCCAAGCTCCTCGATGAACGCATCGAAAATCTCCTTGATATCCTGTGCATAGGCTTTGCGATTGCGGTTGGTCTCACCCTGGTGCCAGAGGATCGCGCAGATCTCGGTGGTCTCCTGCGCCTTCTTCGCCATCTCGATGGCCTTGGCGTACAGGTGCTCGTTGTCGCCGGTGTAGTCCTTCTTCCACTGAAGAACGCTCGAACCGCCCACCGCTACGGGAATGAGGCCCAGCTCACAGTCAAAAGTCTCAACAAAGGCCTTGGCAAACGAAGCGCCAAGACCCACCGTTGCCTTGGTGGTCTGCTCGTGAAGCGGCTCCTTCATGGTGACCCACTCGTCGCCGCGCATCATATAGATGCGGTCATCGGTGATCGGCTCAACGTACTTTGCCCAGCCGTTGCCAACCATGTTGGACTGACCCAGAAGAAGCACCGACTGCATCTTGGTAAAGGTGCCTGCGTCGGGAGCAACGACCGGTGCGGGCGCCTCGGTTTCGGGCTCGGTGGTCTCGGGCTCGGTGGTCTCAGGCTCGGTGGTCTCGGGCTCGGTGGTCTCGGGAATCGTCTCCTCCGGCTCGGTTTCCTCGGGCGTGGTTTCCTCGGGTGTCGTGACCTCGGGCTCGGTGATCTCGGGAGTCGTCACCTCGGGCTCGGTGATCTCGGGCTCCGTAGCATCGGGGGTTCCGCCACAGCCCACAAGCTGTGCGCCAAGCATAACCATACAAAGCAAACAAATCAAAAATCTACGCATACTGCCTCCTTATTTGCCGAGAAGCTCTCGGATATATCGGATCTGTGCCTCAACCGAGGATACACAGGTGCCGCCCTCGGAGATGCGTTTTTCCACGCAGGTCTCAAGGCGGATGCTCTCGTAAAGATCGGAATCAAAGAGGTCGGAGTGCTTTTTATATTCCTCCAGCGAAAGCTCGTCCAGCACCGTCTTTTTCTCAATGCAAAGTGCCACAAGCTGACCCACCGTCTTGTACGCCGCGCGGAAGGGCATACCCTTCTTTACCAAGTAATCCGCAAGGTCGGTGGCATTGATAAAACCGCCCTGCGCCGCGCGGTACATATTGTCCGCGTTTACGCGCATCGTGGCGATCATGGGGGCAAAGACCGACAGACACTTCTGCAAAGTAACAATGCTGTCAAACACCGCCTCCTTGTCCTCCTGCATATCCTTGTTATAGGCCAGCGGAAGTCCCTTCAAGGTGGTGAGAAGCGCCATCAGGTTGCCGTACACACGTCCGGTCTTGCCGCGCACGAGCTCGGCCATATCCGAGTTCTTTTTCTGCGGCATGATGCTGGAGCCGGTGGTGTACGCGTCGCTCAGCTCCACAAACTTGAACTCCCACGAGGACCAGA
>CAJGDZ010000126.1 GCA_904502055.1 uncultured Clostridia bacterium
GTAAATAACCGAGCGCGGCATTCGCCGAGCCTCGTGCGCGGCGTAATCCGCGTGCATTTTTTCCTCAAAGTCGGAGAGCTCCTCCGCCCCAAGAAAGGTGGCGGCGTAGCTGTAAAACACGCGAAAGGCATCGGTCTGCGAAAGCTTGCGAATGTCTCTGCCGTCCGTGGCAGAGAGGTGCCCGAGAAGTCCCTCGTAAAAAGCAAAGGGCGATGGAGCTCGCCGCACCGCGAAGTCTAGCGAGCGCGCGAATTTCCCCGTAGAATAAAAGCGATCCAGAAGATCGGCGATCCTTGAAAGGCGATAAAGCTCATCCCGCGAGAGCCAGGCCGTCTCAAGCACGGTGTACGGGGCCTTAGCCATGGAAACGTAACCATACTTCTCGGCATCACGCCTTAGTGCCGTTCCGTGCAAGAGCTTCAAAAAGCCAAGCTGAAGCATATCCGAGCAAAAATATGCCTCGTTAAAGGACTGCGCGAAGCGCGCATAGCCCTCATAGGGAAGCCCGGCAATCAGGTCCAGATGTACGTGAACGTTTCCCATATCGTGGATGCGTTTTGTAGCCTCGATCACACGCCTTGGCGAGAGGTGACGCGCCACCGCATCCAGCGTTTCGGGACAGGTGCTCTGAAGCCCGATCTCCAGCTGGATCTTCCCCTTCGGAAACCTCTCCAGAATGGCAAAGCTTTGCTCATTCAAAAGCGTGGCGCAGATCTCAAAATGGTAGTGCTTCGTATATTTTTTGTCCAAAAGTGCGCGCCAAATAGCGTTGGCGCGTTCGGCATCAAAGTTGAAGGTGCGATCAACGAATTTTATGACCTTAATGTCTGCGGACAACATCTCAAACGCCGCCATATCCGCCAGCACCGCGTCCACGCTCTTTGCACGAAGCGAGCCGCTCGCCGAGGACAGACAGTACGCGCAACGATAGGGACAGCCGCGCGAGGACTCATAGTACAGCATCTCGCCGTCCCTATAGTCGCCGTCACGGTAGAGAATTCCCTCGTCTCCCATAACGCCGGGGTCTGCTCCGTGAACAAGACGGGGAATCTCCCCGCCTTCCCGAAGCGTCCCGCAAAGCTCACGCACCGCATCCTCGCCCTCACCGCACACAAAGCAATCGACGAAGGGTAAGGAAAGAAAGCGTTCGGTATCAAACGAGACCTCCGGGCCGCCGAAAAGGATCTTGGCCTTTGGCAACAGTGCCGCCAGGTCTTCGGCCAGCGAAAGCGTTTCCTCAATATTCCAAATATAACATGAAAAGCTGTAAACGTCTCCCCTTTCCGCGTAAAGTGCCTGCAAGACCTCGTCGCGGCGGTCTCTGAGATTTCTCTCAAGCAGGACGACCTCAAAGCCGTCCGCCTCCAGCGGACGGCGCAAGCAGCGGAGCGCCAAGCAGGTGTGGGAATAGGAGCCGTTCAAAGCAAACAATACAACGCGCATAGTTTCACCTCATCTCTATTTTAACACACAAAGCCCGAAAGTGCAAGAAGCGAAAGCGTTTTTTACCAAAATTAACCCGTTTCTATATTTTTTTCGCAAAACCCCTTGATTTTTCAAAAAAAATGTGATAGAATATTTGGGCATATGAAAAAATGTGTCTCAGACACTTTGGAAATCGCATAGGAGGATTCAATTATGACAGCGATCGAGTATATTTTCGGAGGCGTGCTTCTTGCAATGGCGCTCTTCCTCGTTGTTGCGGTAATGATGCAGACCGGTAAGGATAAGAAGCTTTCGGGCGCGATCGGCGGCGGCGCAGATACGTTCTTCAGCAAGGGTAAGGCAACCAGAAGCGAAAAGATCCTTGCCAAGCTTACCACCGTTGTTTCGATTCTTTTTGTCATCTCGGTTATCGTAATGTATATCGTTGTTTCGTAAACAACGGATATAAGGAAAAGCTGTCCGACGTGTGTCGGCAGTTTTTCTTTATCGGCACTTTTTGGGAAAGGAATCCATTATGAGCTTTCAAATCTCACTTGCCAACGTCCTTATGACGCTGTTTTATATTTTGCCCGGCTTTGTGATCGGCAAAATGAAAAAGACAACGACCTCACACCTTCCCACCCTTTCGTCGGTATTGGTCTACGTCTGTATGCCCTGCCTTGTCCTCTCCTCACTGCTTTCCATCAAGCACAGTGCCGAGGGGCTGAAAAACATGGGGCTGTTCTTTGTTCTCACGCTTCTTGTGCAGGCCGCCTTTATGATCCTTGTATATCTGGTGATCCGCAAAAAAAGCCACGTTCCGAAATTCCGTCTGATGACGGTGGGGATGGTGCTTGGCAACGTCGGCTTCTTTGGTCTTCCCATCGTGAGTGCGCTCTTGCCGCAAAATCCCGAGGTCGCATCCTATTCGGCGGTCTACAGCGTCACGATGAACATCCTGCTCTTTACCGTCGGCGTTTTTTGCGTGACGGGTAAGAAGGAGTATATATCCCTTCGCCCCGCGGTCCTAAACCCCACAATGTTTGGCTTTGCCATCGGCTTTCCCCTGTACCTTCTCGGCGCGGCAGAGGTACTGCCACCGCTTTTGATCGGCGGCATAAATGCCCTTGGACATATGAGCACTCCGCTTTGTATGATCATCCTCGGCATTCGCCTTTCCGTCGTTTCTCTGCCCAAGCTTTTTGCACGCCCCACGGTATATATCATCTGCCTTGGCAAGCTGATCCTGTTTCCGCTTTTCGCGTTTTTCGCCGTGAAATTTCTGCCCCTCCCCTACGCCCTCAAGGCCAGTATGCTGATACTGTCAGCCACGCCCTGCGCCTCGGTCGTCTTTAACATAGCGGAAATGCACAACTGCGATGCGGAGCTTTCGGCAAACTGTGTGCTCTTAAGCACCCTTCTGTGCTTTATGACCATTCCGCCGCTCACGCTTCTTTTGTAATGAAATTCGGGCGGGAAGAAAAATCTTCCCACCCGAATTTTCTTTGTCAAAAAGGTTGCTTTTTGGGTGGATATATGATATAATGTAATGAATTTTAAAAATAAAGAATCAGGTAGGTAATTATGGACAATCAAAACAGCTTCAAGCCCTATATTCCCGCAGATAGGGTTACGCCCGAGCTTACGCTGACGTCGATCATCGTCGGTATGCTCCTGGCGGTCATCTTCGGCGCGGCAAACGCATACCTCGGCCTTAAGGTCGGCATGACCGTTTCGGCCTCCATCCCCTCGGCGGTCATTGCTATGGGTATCATCAAAATGGTCCTTCGCAAAAACTCCGCACTTGAGGTCAATATGGTACAAACCATCGGCTCGTCGGGCGAATCCCTGGCGGCAGGTGCGATCTTCACCCTTCCTGCCCTCTTCATCTGGGCATCCGAGGGCATTATGGACAAGCCAAGCATCCTTGAGATCACGCTCATCGCCATCATCGGCGGTCTGCTCGGCATCTTCTTTATGGTGCCGCTTCGCAACGCGCTGATCGTAAAGGAGCACGGCGTTCTCCCCTATCCCGAGGGAACGGCTTGCGCGGAGGTTATTCTGGCAGGCGAAAAGGGTGGCGCAAGCGCAAAGACGGTGTTTGCCGGTATGGGCTTCGCCGCACTCTTCAAGTTTATCATTGACGGCCTGAAGCTTGTAGCAGGCGAGGTGGCCGTTACCTTCAAGGGCTTTGCCGGTACGATCGGTACGCAGATCTACCCCGCGGTTATGAGCGTCGGTTACATCTGCGGCCCCAGGATCTCGTCCTTCATGTTCAGCGGTGGAGTTCTCAGCTGGCTGGTTCTCATTCCGCTGATCGTGTTCTTCGGCGGTGAGACCGTTCAGGCAACCTTCGCCGGCGGCGGTGCATACGGCATCTGGAGCAACTACATCAAGTATATCGGTGCAGGTGCTCTCGTGGCAGGCGGCTTTATCAGCCTTATCAAGACCGTGCCCCTCATTGTCAAGACCTTTGCCGAGGCCATCAAGGGCATCTCCTTCAAGGCTACAGCCGACGGCAAGCGTACCGATAAGGATATGAATTTCCTCTTCGTGATTCTCGGTGTGCTGGTTCTCACGCTTGTCATCTGGATCGTAGACATCATTCCCGTTCCCTTCGTGGGCGCTCTTATTATCGTTGTGTTTGGCTTCTTCTTTGCCACCGTCTCCTCGAGAATGGTTGGTCTTGTCGGAAGCAGCAACAATCCCGTTTCGGGTATGACCATCGCCACCGTTCTTGTGGCAACCGTTCTTCTGAAGGCAACCGGTATGATCGGCCCCAGAGGCATGACCAGCGCCATTGCCATTGCATCGATCGTTTGTATCGTTACCGCCATTGCCGGCGACACCTCGCAGGACCTCAAGACCGGATACCTTCTCGGCGCAACGCCCGTGAAGCAGCAGGTCGGTGAGATCATGGGTGTTCTCGCCTCGGCACTCGCCATCGGCGGCACGCTGTATCTGCTTGACGCGGCTTGGGGCTTTGGCTCTGCCGGTCTTGAGGCACCGCAGGCCAGCATGATGAAGATGATCATCGAGGGCGTTATGGACGGCAACCTTCCTTGGGCACTTATCCTTTCGGGTATGTTCATCGCCATCGTAGTTGAGCTTCTTAAGATCCCCGTCCTTCCCTTTGCGATCGGTGTATATCTTCCCATTCAGCTTAACGCTTGCATTATGGTGGGCGGTATCATCCGTTTGTTCTTTGACCGCATCAAGGACTCCGAACGCAAGGAGACCGCCATCAGCCGCGGCATTCTGTTCAGCTCGGGTATGATTGCAGGTGAAGGTCTTGTGGGCATTGCCCTCGCGCTCTTCGTGGTGCTTGGCCTTGATAAGAAGATCGACCTGGCTGCTCTTCTGAACATCTCGCCTGCCATGGCTAACATCGGCGGACTCGTGCTCTTCGGCATCATCATCCTCACCTTCCTTAAGTTCTCGCTTTGGGCGAAGAAGGATAAGGAAGACTGAGTCCTATGAAAAAAAAGAAGACACTTAAAATCGAGCGCAACTATCTGGAGGGAAAGCCAAGGCGCGCCGAGGCCATCCGCTGGAGCGCCGACGAGAGCGGATCCGTCACCCTTGAGATCGACAACAAGGGGCTGATGAACCGCATCGCACAAAAGCTTTTTAAAAAACCAAAGATCAGTTACGTTCACCTGGATGAAATGGGAAGCTTTGTCTGGCCGCTTATCGACGGCGAGACCGACATCCTTCGTATTGGCGAGCTGGTAAAGGAGCACTTCGGTGACAAGGCCGAACCGCTTTACGAGCGCCTTGCTAAGTATTTTAAAATTTTGGAAAGCTA
>CAJGDZ010000127.1 GCA_904502055.1 uncultured Clostridia bacterium
GTCGAGGTTGAGCCAACCGTCGTAGCCGACCATATCCATCTCATAGAAGAACTCAAGCGTCTCCCAGAAGTGGATCGCGCCAACCATAAGGTCGTCGTCTACGTTTCTGTAGTTATCGTTCAGATGTACGTGGAAGAGCTTACCGTAGTGTGCGGCGAGAGCCAAAGCCTCAGCAGGGTTCTCGTCAACGATCAGCGAGTGACCGATGTCAACAACGATACCGAGATTCTTGCGATCCTTCAGCTGCTCACAGATCAGAAGGCTCTTTCCGACGTCGGAAATGTA
Organism: uncultured Clostridia bacterium; assembly: GCA_904502055.1. Lineage (GTDB taxonomy): Bacteria > Bacillota > Clostridia > Oscillospirales > CAG-272 > RGIG8775. The sequence continues at coordinate 286 of CAJGDZ010000127.1, forward strand.
CTGACGGGTCTTGGGCTCCTTGCACTTATACTCGATGGTTACCTTGACGTCGTCGCGGTAAGCGCAAACCTCGTCAAGTCCCTCAAGAAGCCAACCCCATCTCTGCGTGTAATCGTCCTCGAAGGGATAGGAATAACCGTCGTGTGCCTGCCAAAGGAGAATGTCGTTACCGTTTACTTCGGCACAAAGATCCATGGCCTGCTTGATGTGCTCAATAAATTCGCGACGGAGACCGGGGTCACGCGCCACAAGCATACCGTCCTTGAGTCTCGGGCTCATGTAGGTATCGGGGCAAACGGTGTTTACCTGCTTATTGTACTGCTTGAGAATGCCCTTAAACCAAGTAAGGTACTCCTCGTCACAAGGAAGGCCGACACTGAGACCGTCGATTCCCTCGGTGTTTGCCTTGGCAAGAACAAGCTCCTTGCGGCTGAGCTGGGGCTTATAGCCCTCGGTAACAAAACGGTCGATACAACCGGTAAAGGGTGCGCCACTGGTTCCAATTCTTCTTTTCATACGAAATTCCCTCTCCTTCTGTTATCTGATCTCGCTGATCAGGCGCTTGATGTTGCCGCTGAGGATCAGCTTTCTTTCTTCCTCGTTGGCATTCATCAGGATCTGATACAACGGAACGTTCATATCGTTAAAGGGCGAGCGCGAGCCGAAGATCAAGCGATCGGCTCCGATGTATTTGAGTGCATAGTGGAAAAAGTCGTAATGCGTGAAGTTGTGCATCTCAAGATGAACGTTGTGATACTTCTCGCAAAGGCCCATAACACTCTGTGCATAGTAGACCGTCTTCTGGTCACTACCCTCAATGATGATGGGAAGGTTGGGATATGCCTCGGCGATCTCGGCAAGCTCATCCCACTCGATCTGCATATGCCATACCATCAAAGGAACGCGGCGTCTTTCAAGCTCGCTGAGAACATCATCAACCAGCCACTTGCGAAGCTGATACTTGTGCGCCTTCGGGAACATACGGGCAATGACCGTCTTCTTTTCAAGCATCTTTTCGAACTCTGCCGCGAAATTTCTTCCGCCGAGATTCATATCGGGTGCAACGGCCGCGGAAGCATAAAATCTATCATCCTTTGCGGCGGCATCAAAAACGATCTCGTTGCCAAGGTGGTACGGAACACGCATACAAATGGTCGAGGAAAGCACCATCTTGTCGACACCTTCGTTGAAATAGATCTCGGGTGCCGCAGGCTTATCCTCCAGCGTGACGTCGAGATGGCAAGGGATCACACAGTTGATATCAAAGATCTCGTTTTCCGCCTTGAATGTCAAAAAGTCCTTTTCAAGCTGTTTTACGTCCATAATCTTCTCCTTTTTATTCGCCAAGAGTCTCGGCCAGTCTCAAAAGCTCGCTGAGTCTCATACCGTCCTTCGGAATGTACTTACGCAGGTAATCGGTGCTTTGCTGAATGCGCCACAGACCCTGATAGCCCACTTCCTTGGTGCTCATATACACCTCCTGAATGAGGTAGATGTCCTCCACTCTCTCGGGCATATCGGGACGCTCGGCCTTTTCGTAGCTTTCCTTGATGGCCTTCAGCACCTTGATGGGATGGATCTTACCCGTGGCGTTGTTTTCGGGCGTAAATCCTGCGTGCGAGGAGAAGGTGCCGTTGGTCTGCTGCATATGAATAATGGGCGAGTAGCAGCCAAGCTCCTTCAGCCACTCGTAGCAATCGTTGTCTCTGGGCGTGGAGAACATAGCGGCATTGCTGTCCATATCCGCCTCGATCGCCTTGATGGTATCGGCGGACAGCTTATCGGCGGTCTCTCCCTTGAAGAGTGCCAGCGCCTCCTTCGATCCAAGCCAGGTTCCGATGTATCCGTCCTTCTTATAGCGCGCGAACGCCTCCTGAAGCTTGTCGGCATCGGGTCTTAAGTAGAAGGGGCAATGATGTCCCACGTCCTCGGTCACGTAAAGGGGCTTGCCCGAGGTGCGTTGCACCGTCTGCATCAGTTGAATCATCGTGTCAATGGTGAAGGGCGGCTGGTGCGGCGTATACATTTGCTCAAGCGCGGCCTTGCCAATGCCGTGCTTGTCGGCAATGCGGTTAAGGCGGCTCATACAGTCAATGACGTTCTCCTGCGCAACGAGGCGCTTTTCGCGGTCAAACAGAATGTCCTCAGACAGACCGTGAACGAAGTAACCGATATCGGCTCCGATCCCCTCGGCCAGCTGACAGAAATTCTCAAACCAACGGTCCACCACGCTGTCGCGCACGCGCTTGTCAGGGTGGGCAAAGCCGATGGTATCGTAGGTGGTGTTGTTGGAGTAGATCATCACGGTTTCCACACCGTACTTTGCCTTGGCGTCGCATACGTTATGCACCCACTCGCGACGGTAATCGTCGGGGGTAAGCAGAGGCTCGGCCTCAAGGTCGGGTACGACCTCAATATACTTCATACCAAGCTCACTTACCACGCGCGCCCAATCGGCGGGCTTGGTCCAACGCTTGATGGCAAAACAGTTGTCAATTCCTATGTGTATTCTGGGATCCATACGTTTCTCCTTTACAAAAGATCGATTAACATTTGGTGAAATTTTGGTTATTATCCAATTAATTTTATTTTATCACTTAATATATATATTGTCAATAGATTTTTCACCTTTTTGCCCTTAGTTCTCCCGTTTTTTTGTATAAAATAAGGGGGATAATTTATCCCCCAAAAAGTTTTTTAATATCGGATCACTACGGGCGACATAAGACCGCTCGCAAGCGTCTCGTTCTCAAATTTCTTGGCAATTTCATGATACGGACCGATGATGTGCCGCGGAATCTCGTCCAACCATTTTGCCGCCGTATATTGGTTGGCGGGCGTGTTGCAGACACGAACGGTCAGCTCGTTTTCTCTCTTGAGAAGTGCTTTCTCCGCCACACATGTGAAGGGCGCAAAGCACATCGATCCAAGAGGCTTTCCGTTCAGCGTCAGATCGCAGGAATAACCCACCTTACCAAGGTCGATCTCAATGGCATCGGGAATCTCATCCAACGTGAATTTGACACGGTAAAGCACCGTTCCCGAGAAGGAGCTGCCATAAAGCTCACACCAGTCGCCCGGCGCTGTCGGTGTATATCCTTCATCAATCTCATGCTTTTCAAAGTCCTCGTCCCCGATGACAAAGGAGGATTCACGTCGGATCTCAAGCTCCGCGACCGTGATCTCACCCCTTGTGAATCGGTGATGTGCTTTTGCTTCGTACTCCCCGTCGGTCACAAGAAACACCCTACCCTCGCCCGAAGCAAGCGCAAAAGGCTTTCCGTCATACGTATAAAGCTCGCTGTGAAGCGCATCGATCTCGTAGACGTTTCCTGCCTCTCCAAAGGCGATCGAAACGGTGTCGGTTTCGGTATGCTCATTGGTAACAAGATAAAGCATACCATTTTCAAGACGTCGCTTGGCAAGATTCACCTTGACACCTGTGATTTCTGCCCCTCGCTCGATCCTTGACACCTCGTCTGCCGAAACCACAAGGCCGCCTGCCTTACGGAAGGCGTTGAGCGTTTTCCGTGCCGCCTCGGGAAGGTGGACACCGTTTGGAACCACAACAGAGGTATACGCCGCCGTACCGGTAACAAGCGAGCCGTTTTTTATGCTCGCCGTCTCCAAAAAATCGTCATCCACGATATCACAGGGCGTGTGCTGAGCCTCCAGCGCAAACACGGCGCGGTCAAAGGCCTCCGCCTTCTGACGGCAATACTCTCCACCCGACCAGATATCGGTCATCGGCATATAGACCGCACATCGGTTTTCGGGCACGCCCAACGACATAAGATAGGACATACGCGCCGTGTAGCCGCAATAGTCCTTCAAGTGTCTCCACGTGGGAAGCAACGGCATGAACGCGGGGCGCGCACCGCCTCGCCCCACACCGGCAAAGGAGTACGCGATCAGCATGATGTTGATCATATTGATACCGCGCGACATCTGATAGAGCATCACATAGCGCATCTGATCAAAGGTAAGGCCTGCCCCATAGATCGAAAAGGACTCGGAAACCGTATAAGGATTTCCCGTTTGGTTCGCCGCCGACCCCGCAAAGCGCGGGAAAAAGTGGTTCTCCTGTCCCGGGAAGATCTGCCGCCAGATCGTATCGATGCCGGGAATATCCATACAGCGAAGCAATCGCATAATATGGTGAAAGGCCTGATTCGGGTCAAGTGTAACGTGCTCACCGGCCAGATGTCCGGTAAAAAGCAGGTTGTTTTCATGACACCAATCACGGCACTTGAGGAAAAAGTTTTCGGCAAACACCTCATTCCACAGATCGTGGTAGTCCACGCGCACCTGCTTTCCCGCCTCGTCCAGATCCTCCCAGAAATCCGCAAAAAGTTCGGGAAGATGGTCAAACAGATCGTAGCCGTAGCGCTCCTTGAATTTCTGCTCAAATCCAGGATAGAAGCCAAGGCGGCTGACGTGCGGCTCATCGGTGAAGACCGCCGTCATGCTCTTGCCGAACAGATGCCCGAGATGCTTCTTATACTCCTCATGAGTCAAGCGAATGAACTCGTCGGTGGTTTCGGCATCTCCGATGTTCGGAAAGATCATATTCTTCATTTTGTGATAATATTCAAGAATGGGCTTGTCACTTTCAAAGCCGACCTCAACGCGCTTACCCTCGCAGAAGGCCGCCAGGGCATTGCTTCCCGGCTCATAGGGTGAGGGCATTTCTCTCACGTCCATCAGCCGATACGAAAGGTGCGGTTTGTTTTTCAACACCAAGCCGCAAGCACTTCCCGACGGCCAACCGCCTTCATCGTACAGCCAAAGCTGCATTCCCTTTTCCAAGGCATACTCTACGGCGTAGCGGTACATCTCAAAATATTCCTCAGTCAGATA
>CAJGDZ010000128.1 GCA_904502055.1 uncultured Clostridia bacterium
CCCGTCAGCGCAAGGTCGGCAATCCGACAAAGAGAGCTTGCTCTCTTTTCGGCTTGCAGACCTCGCGCGCCCGAGACCTTCTCACGCGTGAGAAGGTCTCAAAATGACTCGGATATCGGATCATACGTTGTTTTCGCGTTACCGTTCGGGCTCCGTATCAAGCGTAGCCGTTTTGCCTGTAGGGGAAAGTTTTGCGGAGCTTTTTCAAAAGCGACCGTATCCCCAGCCAACGAAAATACACCGATAAATCAAAATTTGAAATAAAAAATTAAGGATAAAAACAATGAAACCCGAAACGTTAGCCAAAATTGAATTTGAGCATTTCACCATAGAGGATAAAGCGCGCTATGAGAGTTATCTTGCGGCAGAGGCCGAGCGTGGCTGTGAATTTTCCTTTGCCAACCTCTACCTTTGGGGACGGCAAAGCTTTGCCGAGGTGCACGGGCACATCGTGCTTTTTTCGCAGTTCAACCGCCGAAGCGTCTATCCCTATCCGTTGGGCACGGGCGACAAAAAAGCGGCACTTAACGCCATCATTGCCGACGCCGGAGCTCGCGGCATTCCCTGCCGCATCACCGGTCTTGGCGAGGCGGAAAAGCAAACCATCGACACCCTTTACCCCGGAAGATTCCGCTTTCACGCCGACGAGGACTCGTTTGACTACGTATACGATATCCATGACCTTGCCGACCTCAAGGGCAAGAAATACCACGGCAAGCGCAACCATTTGAATCGCTTTGCGGAAAACTACCCGAACTACCGTGCCGAGCCGATGGACGAGAGCAACATTCCCGCCGCAAGGCAGATGGCAAGTCTTTGGTTCGAGAGTCGGCTGACCGAAAATCCAAACGCTGATTTTCATATGGAGCGCGCGGCACTGGAAAAGGCCTTCCGCGATTTCCGCGCGCTGGAGCTTGAAGGTATGCTTCTCAAAAACGGCGACGAGGTGCTGGCCATCACACTGGCAAGCCGCCTGAAGGAGGACACCTTCGACGTCCATTTTGAAAAGGCACACGCCGACGTTCAGGGGGCCTACCCCGCCATCAATTGCGAGTTTGCCAAATATATCCGCGCAAAATATCCGGGCGTCCGCTATCTTAACCGCGAGGAGGATATGGGACTCGAGGGACTTCGCCGCGCCAAGCAAAGCTATTACCCTCACCATATGGTAAAAAAATACTGGGCGTGCCTTCTGGAGGACGGCTATGATTATTGATTCGCCGAAGCAAGCACATCGCCTCGCGCTCCGCGCCCTTTGGCAGGAGGCCTTTGGCGACTCGGACAAATTTCTCGACACCTTTGAGAAAACCGCCTTTTCGCCCGACCGCTGTCGGTGTATTTCGGAAGGCGATGAGATTTTGGCGGCGCTTTACTGGTTTGACTGTTCCCTGCACGGCCACCGTCTTGCCTACCTGTACGCCGTGGCCACCTCTGAGAAGCACCGCGGACACGGACTTTGCCGTACCTTGATGGAAAATACCCACGCTCACCTTGCCGCCCTCGGCTACGCGGCCGCGCTTCTCGTGCCGGGCGAGCCCGCCCTGTTCGACTTTTACGAAAAGCTTGGTTACCGCATCTGCACGCACGTTGACGAGCGTTCCTGCACCGCCTCAAACACCGGCACCGATGTTCGGGAGATCGGAGCCGAAGAATACGCCGCGCTTCGCCGAGACCTTTTACCTCCGAACAGCGTGCTTCAGGAAAAGGAAAATCTTGCTTTTCTCGCCGAGACGGCCTCGTTTTATGCAGGTGACCGCTTTCTTTTGGCCGCCGAGCGCAAGGGAGAGCTTCTTCGAGGGCTTGAGATGCTGGGAGATACCGAAAGGGTGCCCTCCATTCTTGCCGCCCTCGGCTGTAAGGAAGGCACCTTCCGTACCCCAGGGAATCAAAAGCCGTTTGCCATGTGCTATCCCCTTGGGAAAGACACACTTCCCTCTCCCCTTTATCTCGGTCTGGCTTTTGATTAAAAACACATACTTTTGAACATTTCTCCATTTACAAGAAAATGTAGAAAGTGTATAATGAGGACGTATTCCGACAAGAAAAAGGAGACGCGTATGATCGTAAACGAGTATATTCGAAAATTTGAGGAGCTGGGCCTGGGTCTTTTCGTTCACTTCGGGCTTTACAGCGTACACGGAAAGGGCGAGTGGGCTTACAACCGAAACATCTCTCCCGAGGATTATCAAACGCTCACCGAGCGCTTTTCTCCCGATCCCGATTGGGCACAGCAGTTGGCGCTTGTAGCCAAGTCCGCAGGCTGTCGGTACATTACGCTCACCACAAGACATCACGACGGCTATTCGCTTTTCGACACCTGCGGTCTGAACACCTACGATGCGCCGCATGCCATGGGTCGAGATCTTGTGCGCGAATTTGTCGATGCTTGCCGTGAGCAGGGCCTTATCCCCTTCTTTTATCACACACTTCTGGACTGGCACGAGCCAAGCTACCGAGAGAATTTCCCCGAATATCTGAAATATCTTCGTTCAAGCGTGGAGCTTCTGTGTAAAAACTACGGCGAGATCGGCGGCCTTTGGTTTGACGGAATGTGGGACAAAAAGGAGGCCGACTGGGAGGAGGACGAGCTGTACGGGCTGATCCGCCGCTACCAGCCAAAGGCCATGATCATCAACAACACCGGACTCTCGGCCGGCGGCAAGCGCGGCCATAAGGAGATCGACGCGCTGACCTTTGAGCGCGGACGTCCGCGGAGAGCTGAGGAGGACGGCGAGGAAAAGCACTTGGCCACCGAAATGTGTCAGGTGTTTGCCAACCATTGGGGCTACGCGGCGCGCGATTTCAACTTCAAATCGCTCCCTGAGATCCTCGGTGATCTTTGCATCTGCCGCCGACACGGGGCCAATCTTCTTTTGAACGTCGGCCCGATGGGCAACGGCAAGCTCCGCGAGCTGGATCGTGCCATGCTGACCACCTTCGGTGAATGGGTGGAGATCCATAAGGAGGCACTCTATTCGGCGCGCCCCACGGACATTGAGGTGGAGGGCAAGGAAAAGGAGTTCCTGCTGAGGGGCGACGGATGCTATTACTTCTTCGCTTACGGACTTCCCATGAAGGCCAATGTCAACGTTGAGCTGGAGCGGGAGCGCCCCGAATACCAAAATTGCTTTTCCCTTCCCGAAAAAATAAAATCGGTGAAATGGTTGGATAATGGTGAACCGCTTTCCTTCGTGCAGGAGGGGGAGAGGGTCACCTTGACCACTGCGCCGCAACGCTACGGCGAGCAGCTTGTGATCAAGGTTGCCAGAATCGAAATATAAGCCGAATTTTCAAAAAAACTTGCATTTGCCTACCGCCTGTGATACAATAAGGTCATCCCAACACGCAAAGGAGAATTCGTATGCCTCTGATCGTAAAACAGATATCCTCTTTGGAAAAGGTACGCTTTGACGATCCGCTGGAGTATGCCGAGATCACCGAAAAAAGGGCACTCCAGGGCGACCGCCTCTGCTACCAGATTTCCTTTATTGCCGAGCGCTTTCAGCTGGCGCGCTTTACCGTGCGCTCCGAGCTTGCCGACTACGTAACGCTGTATCAGGTGCGTGACGTGCCGATGGACCGTCCGATCACCATGAAGGACGTACCGCTTGACGGCTACATCACCCACACCCCCGGCCTTATGCCCGATATGCTCTTCCCGCTTGCCGAGCAAAAGAACGAGACTCTCGTTCAGCATCAGCCCACCACCGTCTGGGTGCGCGTGGACGTACCGAAGGACTTCAAGCCCGGCAAATACGAGGTCAACATCGACGTTCAGCTCTATGAGTATGAATTTATGTTCCATTATAAGGACGTCACCAAGACCATGACGGTCGAGGTCGCGCCCGCCGAGCTTCCCAAACAAACGCTCATCTATACCCGTTGGTTCTACGCCGATTGCATCGCGCAGGCACACAACGTGGAGATCTATTCCGAGGCGCATTGGGCGCTGATCGAAAACTACATCGCGGCCGCGGCCGATCAGGGACTCAATATGATCCTTGTTCCCACGCACACGCCGCCCCTCAACACCGCCATCGGCGGCTCGCGTCCCTGCGTGCAGCTGGTTGACATCGAAAAGAAGGGCGATACCTATATTTTTAACTGCGACAAGCTGCGCCGCTTTATCGCCATCTGTAAGAGAAACGGCATCGAATACTACGAAATGGCGCATCTCTTCTCGCAATGGGGGGCCGAATTCGCGCCCAATATCCGCGTGACCGAAAACGGAAAGACCGACTATATGTTCGGCTGGCACGTAAAGGCCAACAGTGACGAGTACCGCGAATTTCTCAATCAGTACCTCCCCACGCTGATGCAGGTCATCCGCGAGGAGGGCATCGAGGAGAATACTTACTTCCATCTGTCGGACGAGCCCTCGGACAAAAATCTCGAGCGCTATCAGACCGCGCACGACCTGGTCAAGCCACACGTCGGCAAGAGCAAGCTGATGGACGCTCTCTCCAAGTATGATTTCTACGAGAGGGGGCTTGTCGAGTGCCCGGTCACCAACATCGAGCAGATCGGCAAATTCCTGCCGCACAACATTGAGGATCAGTGGATGTACTACTGCGTCGAGCCGCAGGCGGTCTACACAAACAGCTTCATCGCTATGAAGTCCTGCCGCACGCGCATCCTCGGCTATCTGCTTTACAAGTACAACATCAAGGGCTTCCTTCACTGGGGTCTCAATTACTACAATTCCATCAACTCGATGTATGCGATCAATCCTTACATCACCACCTCAGCAGACCGCCGCTACCCCTCGGGCGATGCCTTTACGCTGTACCCCTCCAAGGACGGCGCGTATCACTCGCTCCGCGGTCTCGTCACCTATGACGCCCTTTCGGATATGCGCGTCTGCCAGGCTCTGGAGCAGAGGATCGGCCGGGATAAGGTCATCGAAATGATCGATGCGGCCGCCGGCGGCGAGCTTACGTTCGAGAGCTATCCCGATGGCAACGAGTTCCCCGAGCAGCTCCGTGACACCATGATCGAAAGGATCGCTTCCCTTTCTTAAACCAAAACGGGTCAAGTCCAAGGACTTGACCCGTTTTTATAAATTGAAGTTTATCGGGGAGAGACGTGGGGCTCTGCCCCATAC
>CAJGDZ010000129.1 GCA_904502055.1 uncultured Clostridia bacterium
AGACCTTCTCACGCGTGAGAAGGTCTCAAAATGACTCGGATATCGGATTACACATTGCTGTCGCGTTATCGTTCGTTTGGTGCAAAAGGCAAACCCATTTTGCCCTGTGCAAAAGTTTCGTCCACCTTTTTAAAGGTGGCGGGGTTTGGGGCAGAGCCCCACGTCTCTCCCCGACAAACTTCAATTTATGATTCTGCAAATTTCAAAAAGAGAGGCCAAGAGATAGCCCTCGGCCTCGTTTGTATTTACAGAGTTCCGAAAATACGGTCGCCCGCGTCACCAAGACCGGGAACGATGTACGCGTGCTCATTGAGACGCTCGTCCAGCGCCGCCGTGTAGATATCCACGTCGGGATGGTCGTCCTGCACCTTCTTGACACCCTCGGGAGCGGCAACCAGGCACATAAAGCGGATGTGCTTACAGCCGCGCGCCTTAAGCATCGTAAGGGCATCGGAGGCCGAGCCGCCCGTTGCCAGCATGGGGTCAACGAGGATAACGATTCGATCCTCAATGTCAAGAGGAAGCTTGCAGTAGTACTCTACGGGCTTGTGCGTTTCGGGGTCGCGGTAAAGGCCGATGTGACCCACCTTGGCAACCGGCACAAGGCTCTGAAGTCCGTCCACCATACCGAGACCGGCACGGAGGATGGGCACGATCGCCAGCTTTTTACCGGAGATCATCTTGGCCTTCATTTTCTGAATGGGGGTATCGATGGTAACGTCCTCAAGCGGAAGGTCGCGCGTAAGCTCGTAGCCCATAAGCATGGCGATCTCGTTGAGAAGCTCGCGGAAGTCCTTGGAGCCCGTCTTTTTGTTACGCATGATCGAAAGCTTGTGCGTGATCAGGGGATGATTGATAATGTGAAGCTGACTCATATGAATTCTCCTTACGGTCTTATTTTATACCATTATACCCCTTTTTTCTCATCTTTTCAAGGGCTTTCACAAAATTTCACGAAAATCTGTTTACATCTTCATACTTTCGTGATAAAATAAACTGAATTGTTTTATACTTTGGAAGGGAGCGCTTTATGGCACAAGCAACGAGGACAGTCGGCATTTTTACGCTGGGCGGTAAGGTAAATCAATATGAGTCCGAAGCCATTGGCGAGCTTCTGGAAGCACGCGGCTACCGCGTGTGCCCTGCAGACGGGACTTGTGACGTCTACATTATCAACACCTGCACCGTCACCGCCGAAAGCGACCGCAAGGCTCGCCAGATCATTCGCCGCGCCATTTCCAAAAATCCCGAATCCTTCGTGCTGGTCACCGGCTGTCTTGCCCAGACAGCGCCCGAAAGCATCGCTCGCATTGAGGGCGTGGATTTTATCGGCGGAAACGCCGACAAATGCGCCATTGTCGACGCCGTAGATGCCCTTGTGAGCTCGGGAAAGAAAAATCGAGAGCCCACGCTTCGCCTTGCGCCGCTTGAGGGTGCGCCCTTTGAGTGCATGAGCATAAGGAAATTCGACCGCACGCGCGCCTACATCAAGATCGAGGACGGCTGTGAGTCGCATTGCACCTACTGCATCATTCCCAAAGCACGCGGATCCATTCGCTCCAAAGCGCCCGACGACGTGCTGCGCGAGGTAAGAGAGCTGACCGAGAACGGCTGCCGCGAGGTGGTGCTTACGGGCATCGAGACCGCGTCCTACGGCCGCGACCTTGACGGCTATACACTGGCCGATCTACTGGAGGCGGTAGACGCCATTCCGGGCATCGGGCGCGTACGCCTCGGTTCGCTTGACCCTTCACTTATGAAGCAGGACTTTGTCGACCGCATAGCGTCTCTGCGCTCGCTCGCGCCGCATTTTCACCTTTCGATGCAGAGCGGAAGCGATAACATTCTGCGCCTGATGAAGCGCAAATACAACACCGAGATGGCTCTGGCGAGCATCGAGCGCCTTCGCCGCGCCATGCCGCGCGTCATGCTGACCACCGATATGATCGTCGGCTTCCCCGGCGAGACCGAGGAGGACTTCCGCAGGACGCTGGACTTTGCCGAGAGGGCGAAATTCCTTATGATACACGTCTTCCCCTTCTCGGGTCGACGCGGCACGCCCGCCGCCACGATGAGCGGCCAGATCCCGATGGACGTTCGCCGCGCTCGCGCGGCCATTCTCTCGGCGCTGGAGGCAAGCATCCGCCAAACCGTTCTCGAGGAGGAAATAAAGCAAGCCCCCGTCTCGGAGGTTCTGTTTGAGGAGCATAAAAACGGTTACGCCCTTGGGCATACCGCCAACTTCCTTTCGGTGCGCGTCAAATGCGACACCGATCTTCGCGCCACCGTAAAAGCGGTGCGCCTGCTCGGCACCGACGGCCACACCGTTGACGCCGAAGTTTTGAAATAGGAGCATCCTATGAACAACGAAATCAACGTTCCCCTGCCCAAGATCTCGGATTTTCCGTATCTGAACGACTCCTTCCTGGAACGCTTTGGCGCGGTCCATATGCCCGATATGAGCCACTCGGAGATCAAGGCCTGCCAGAAATACTACCTTCGTCACCGCCGAGCACCGAGCGGCGTGTCCGAGCTTGCCTTTCTGAACGCGCTTGCTCTCAAAAAGCGCCGCGAGCCGAGTGCCTTTCTGATCGCGGAAATGACCACGGACGACGCTTTTCTTGCCGAGACCTTTGCCGATCTTATGGCCAAGCGCGCCGCCGTCACCCCCGATTATCGGATGCCCTGCTCCCTTTCGGAGATTCCCGAGATCGCACAAAAATATCTGACCGCCCTTGACACCGACCGCGCGCCAACCGATCGACTTGCCCTCTCGGCGGCCTCGGATCCGATGCTTGAGCTTAGCACCAAAAAGATAACGCCCACGCCTGTTTGCCACGGCTTTGCGGGCGGCCTTGTCCCCTCACGTGCGATCTCGTATGGCGCACCGCTCAAGGAAAACGACGCCGTCTATGCTCTGCTGAAAAGCACCGAGCCCACCGAGGACTTTGAAGAGAAGCTTTTGCGCTTTACCGACTTGGTGGATGTAAGGACGCACGCAAAGCGGCTGTATCCCATCGGCAACGGCGGCGTGCTCGGCGCCCTCACCTCCCTTGGCACGGGCTTTGAGGCTGATCTGGCTCGCCTTTACGGCGAGAAAACCGAAGCCACGCGCCTTTTGGAGGACGAGATCGGTCTGCTCTTTGTCGTCAAGGACTCGGTTGCCGCACCGATTCTGATCAACGCGCTGGACATGGGGCTTCGCCCCCGTCTTGTGGGGCGCGTACGCGACGACGAGCGCATTCTCCTTTGGGAGAACGCCGACATCTGCTTCCACCTGTCGCTTCATCTTCTGGACTCCTTTGTGTTCTCGCGTGCTTACCGCGCCGAAATAAATCTGTCGGCGGCCCTTCCTTTGCCCTCCGTCGAAACGGAGGCCGGCTCCTGCTTGCTCGACAATAAAAATCTGTTTGCCGTAAGCGCCAAGGTCAACGCCTCGCGCCTTTCCTCGCTATACGCCGCCCTTCACGCGGTGGCCGCCTGTGTGGCTCGCGGCATTGAACCGCGGGATATCCGCGTGGCCGCGCGCATCTCCCCGGCACTGGCAAGCACCTCGCCCGAGGCCATCGGCGCCGATCTCGCCCTGCTTCTCGGCTATTACCGCGCCGTAACCGAATTTGAGCTTTTGGAGCTGGATTCACGCGTGCTTGCCGACAGGGCTCAGTCGGGATTTTCCCTTTGTGCTCTCGCACACGATCCCGAGACTCCGACCCCGCAGACCCTTGTCAGCCAAAGCTCGCGCATCTATTTGCTGGAGCCGACCTACGATGAGAACGGCAATCCCGATATGGATGATGTCAAAACGCTGCTGGGCTACGTCCGCGCCCTTCAGAAGGAGGGCAAGATCCTCTCCGCGTGCGCCGTCTGCGGCAACGTGCTCCCCGCGCTTGAAAGAATGAGCGAGGGCAGCCTTGTGGAATACCTGCCGAGCGAGCCGCTCTGCGCGCGTCCCGGCAGCCTCCTGGTGGAAACCAAGGCAGATCTCCCCGGCACCCTGCTGGCCAGAAGCTGCGTTCCCTCACCCCGGGCGCAAGAAACCGAATAACGCTTGACATTTTAATTTTTTTGATATATAATAAGACGATTGAATAACGATCTGAAAGGATTTTATCACTATGACGATTTATGACGAGCTGGTTGCCCGCGGCCTTATTGCGCAGGTAACCGATGAAAAAGAGATCAAGGATCTGGTCAACGAGGGTAAGGCTACCTTCTACATCGGATTTGACCCCACGGCCGACAGCCTTCACGTCGGTCATTTTATGGCACTGTGCCTGATGAAGCGCCTTCAGATGGCAGGCAACCGCCCCATCGCCCTTATCGGCGGCGGCACGGCGATGATCGGTGACCCCTCGGGCCGTACCGATATGCGCTCGATGATGACCAAGGAGACCATCCAGCATAACTGCGACTGCTTTAAGAAGCAGATGGAGCGCTTCATCGAATTTGGCGAAGGCAAGGCAGAGATGGTAAATAACGCCGATTGGCTTCTCGACCTCAACTACGTAGAGGTGCTTCGCGAGGTCGGCGCTTGCTTCTCGGTCAACAATATGCTTCGCGCCGAGTGCTATAAGCAAAGAATGGAAAAGGGACTTTCGTTCCTTGAATTCAACTATATGATAATGCAGTCCTACGACTTCTATTATCTCTACCAAAAATACGGCTGCAATATGCAGTTCGGCGGCAACGACCAGTGGTCGAATATGCTCGGCGGCACGGAGCTGATCCGCAGAAAACTCGGAAAAGACGCTCATGCGATGACAATTACCCTGCTCCTCAATTCCGAAGGCAAAAAGATGGGCAAGACCGCTTCGGGTGCAGTTTGGCTCGACCCCAAAAAGACCTCGCCCTACGATTTCTACCAGTATTGGAGAAATGTCGAGGACGCGGACGTGCTTAAATGCATTCGTATGCTCACATTCCTTCCTCTTGAAGAAATTGATAAAATGGACAAATGGGAAGGTAGTGAACTCAATAAAGCAAAAGAAATTCTCGCA
>CAJGDZ010000130.1 GCA_904502055.1 uncultured Clostridia bacterium
ATGACGTGAAGTTTAAGCAGACCCATTCAGTAAAAGTTTAGGTCAAGCCTTTTTAAAGGCTTGCGCGGTCGAGGCGCGAAGCCTCGTCGCCCGTCGCAACGGGCGAAACTCCCCGACAAACTTCAATTTTCAAAATCCAAAATATCCGAGAGGATGGCGTTGCTGACGTACATACCGTCGCTTGTGAAGGCGTAGCCGTTCTCGGTTTTGCGGACAAAGCCGCCGCTTTGGTACTTGGCAAGGCGGTTTTGGTATTCGCGGGCCGCGTCGCCGAAGGTGTTGGCGAGTGCTTTGAAGTCCACGCCGCGCTCCAGGCGCATACCCAGCATCACGGCCTCGCAAAGCGCGTCATGCGCGCTTACGTGCTCGCGCTCGGCGATGCGGTCGCCCGCAAGATAGCGCGCCATATCCTCGGTGTTGGAAAACCGCTCGTTTCCGAGGCAGGAGCAGGCGGCAAGTCCCATTCCGAGATAATCCTCACGCTCCCAGTAGCGCAGATTGTGACGGGATTTCTTTCCTTTTTTGGCAAAATTGCTGATCTCGTAGCGGTCATAGCCGCGATCGGCAAGGTAAGCCACGGCGTCCATATACATTTGCCGCTCGGTGTCCTCGTTCGGCAGAGGCAGGGTATCGCGTGCCGCGAAAAAGGGCGTGCCCTCCTCGATCTTAAGGCCGTACGCCGAGAGGTGGTCGGGCGCAAGGTCGCAAAGCTCGCGGAGCGTTTGGGCAAAGGAATTGGCCGTCTGTTCGGGAATGCCGAACATCACGTCGGCACTGAGGTTGTCAAAGCCCGCGCGGCGCGCCGCCTCGAAGGTGGCCTTGAAATCTGCGGCGGTGTGGATCCGTCCCAAAAGCCTCAGCTCTCTGTCCGAAAGGCTTTGCGCGCCGATGCTCAGGCGGTTAAAGCCCGCGCCGCGGAGCGTGCGAAGCGCCGGGAGATCCACCGTGGCAGGGTTGCACTCGGTGGTGATCTCGGCGTCTGCCTTTACGGAAAAATGCTTGGTCACGCTCTCCAGGAGCGCCGCCAGGCGCCAAGGGGGCAGATAGGTCGGCGTGCCGCCACCGAAGTACACGGTGTCGACCGTGACGCCTCGCATCTGCTTGCCGTACGTCTCGATCTCCTGCGAAAGGGCGGCGCAGTAGGCCTCCGCCGCCTCCTCGCTCTGCCCCGGAAAGGAGCAAAAGTCGCAATAGCGGCACTTGCTTTGGCAAAAGGGAATGTGCAGGTAAAGCCCCAGCGTGCTCATTTGGGTTCGATCCTCAGGAGGTGATCCACAATGTCTTTGGCCGCGAAGGCGTTGATGTGCTTGCGTTGATTCTCCACCATTTCCTCACACCTGTGCGGATTAGCCAGCAAGAACAAGGCCTTTGTGACCAGCGCCTCGGCGGTCTCGCCGAAGTCCGAGAGCCCGTGCTCGCGGAAAAAGCGGATGTTTTCCTGCTCCCAGCCGGGGATGGGCTTGGTGTGAAGCACCGGAATGCCGCGCACGGCCGCCTCGGTGGAGGAAAGTCCGCCGGGCTTGGTAAACAGAAGATCACTTGCCGCAAGGTAAAGGCTTACCTTGTCGGTGTAGTTCAGTACCGTCAGTCGCTCGTCGCCTGCGTGAGCGGCGCGGATGGCGGCCTTCATTTTTTCGTTGTTGCCGCCCATCACGTAAACAAGCGTGTTGTCGGGCAGGTTTTCCATCAGCTTGGCTGTCAGCTCCTCGGTGTTGCCGTAGCCCATGCTTCCGGTCATGACCAGAAGAATGCGCTTGTCCCCGGGCAGACCCAGTGCCTGTCGCGCCTCCTCCTTGGTGATCGGTGCGCGGAAAGCGGAGGAGACCGGAATGCCCGAAACCACGATCTTGTCGTTCGGTATGCCCGCCTCGATAAAGATCGCTCTCAGATCCTCGTGCGGGATAAAGTAGGTGTCGAGCTCGGTATCGCTGAGGAAGGGCGGGTAGGTGTAGTCGGTGGCGATAAAGCAGGTGCGCAGATCGTCCGCACTCGGCAGACGGCGCTCCACCCACGTCAGCGCCTCGGACGGAAACACGTGCGGCATAATAACGGTGTCAAAGCCGTTTTCCTTGATGTAGCGGTACACCTTGCCGGCGTAGGGCAGGTTGGCCACGTAGCAGGGCGAGTTCTTTTTGAACACCTTGTCGGTCACCTTGGCGGCGGAGATCCCGGCGCCGAGCACGCGCGGAATGCGGATCGATGCCTTGTTGTAGATGCCGCAAACGGTGTTTGAGATAAACTGAGAGGCAAAGGCGAGTGTGTCCTGCATCTCGCACTCGATGCCGCGTGCCGTCAGCTCCTCAAGGATGGCGCGCGCGGCGGTGTTATGCCCCTGACCGGTATTGCAGGAAAGAATCAATGCTTTCATAATCTTATTTCACGTAATCAAATTCAAAGTCGTAGATCGAAACGGTGTCACCGTCCCGACAGCCCTCGTCCTCCAGCCGCTCAAACACGCCTGCGGCGGAAAGTGTGCGCTGGAAGTAATTCAGAGATTCGTAGTTGTCGAAGTTGATGCGTCCCATCAGGTTGTAGATCCAATCGCCTTCGACGATGTACTTGCCGCCCTCAAAGCGGATCACCGTCTCCTCGGCGCCCTCCTTGATCGCGACGGTGCTTTCCGAGACCTCGCTCTCAAAGACCGTGATGGGGGGCAGGAGCGCCAGGCGCTCGGCCGTGGTGTGAATGAGCTCCTTTAAGCCCTCACCCGTGATGGCCGAGACGTAGACCAGCTCCCATTCGTTTTCGTCCACAAAGGCCTCAAAGGCCTTTACCGAATCGGAGTCCATGTCTGCCATATCGCACTTGTTGGCCACGATGATCTGGGGGCGCGAGGCAAGCGCCTCGGAATAGGCCGCAAGCTCACGGTTGATGGCCTTGACGTCCTCGATGGGGTCGCGGTATTCCAGCGCCGCGATGTCCACCACGTGCAAAAGCAGGCGGCAACGCTCGATGTGGCGCAAAAATTCGTGTCCGAGTCCCGCGCCCTCGGCCGCGCCGTCAATGAGACCCGGAATGTCCGCCGCCACAAAGCCGCTTTCCTCGCCCGTGGAGACCACGCCGAGGTTTGGCGAGAGGGTGGTGAAGTGATATTCCGCGATCTTGGGGCGCGCCGCGCTGATGCGCGAGAGAAGCGAGGATTTTCCCACGCTTGGGTAGCCGATGAGGCCGACGTCCGCGATCATCTTGAGCTCAAGCACGACCTCCTTTTCCTCGCCCTTGGTGCCGTTTTTGGCAAACAGGGGAAGCTGGCGCGTGGCGGTGGCAAAGTGGCGGTTTCCGAAGCCGCCGCGTCCGCCGCGGCAGCAGATAAAGTCCGCGCCGTCATTTTCCGACATGTCGTGAATGACCTTGCCGCTTTCGACCTCCTTAATGAGCGTGCCCTCGGGCACAAGGATCACAAGGTCGTCCGCGGTCGCACCGTGGAACTTGGAGCCCTTGCCGTCCTCGCCGTTCGCGGCAACGAACTTGCGCTTGTAGCGGAAGGCGAGAAGGGTGTTGGCGCCCTTGTCCACGCGGAACACGATGTTTCCGCCGTGTCCGCCGTCGCCGCCGTCCGGGCCGCCGTGCGAGACGTATTTTTCGCGATGGAAGGCAACCGCGCCGTTGCCGCCGTTGCCCGCCTTCAGATAAATTTTGATCTTGTCTATAAACATTTCTTATACCTCCTTTGAGGGTGGTGGGTTGATAAAATGAAGCTTGTTGGGGCGTTTCGCCCGTTGCGACGGGCGACGAGGCTTCGCGCCTCGACCCCGCCACCTTTAAAAAGGTGGACCAAACTTTTGCTGAATGGGTCCGCACAAGCTTCACGTCATTTTGAGCCGCGAGCCTCGATGCGGAAAAGAGAGCGAGCTCTCTTTGTCCGCTTCGTGACTCACGGCGTACATGTTCTTTGCGCTTTAGCGCAAAGAACCAAAATGACTCGGAGAACTTCCTCGATATGGCTTTTGCAGACTTTATTGTACGAAAACAGTTCCTTTTCTCCAAAAAGTTTTGAGGGGGTGTGGGGGAGCTTTTTCAAAAGTTCCCCCACACGTTCCTTACTCCTCGCCCTTTTGGCGGATGATGAGCTTGATGGGGGTGCCGACAAAGCCGAAGGTGTCGCGCAGGCAATTTTCAAGGTACCGCTGGTAGGAGAAGTGGAACAGCTCGGCCTTGTTGCAGAAGATGACGAAGGTAGGCGGCGCGACGGCGATCTGCGTCATATAGTAGATCTTGAGGCGTCGACCCTTGTCGGTGGGCGGCTGAACGCGCGTGGTGGCCTCGTTCAGCACGTCGTTGAGCATACCGGTCGAGATGCGGAGCGTCGACTGCCCGTAGACGTACTGGATGCGCTCAAAGAGGTTCTGAATGCGCTGGCCGGTCTTGGCCGAAACGTACAGAATGGGCGCGTAGGGCATATAAGCCAGCGCCGTGCGGATCTTTTCGTTAAAGGTGTTCACGGTGCTGTTGTCCTTCTCGACGGTGTCCCACTTGTTGACCACGATGATGGTGGGCTTGCCCGCCTCGTGCGCGATGCCGGCGATCTTTTCGTCCTGCTCGGTGATGCCGGTGCCGGCGTCGATCATCAGAAGGCAGACGTCGGCGCGCTCGACCGCCATATTGGCGCGAAGAACGCTGTATTTTTCGATCTTGTCGTTGATCTTGGCCTGGCGGCGAATGCCCGCCGTGTCAATGAAGGTGTACTTGCCGGTCTCGTTTTCAAACTGGGTGTCGATGGCGTCGCGCGTGGTACCCGCGATATCCGAAACGATCAGGCGACCCTCCCCGAGGATCTTATTGATGATGGAGGATTTGCCCGCGTTGGGCTTGCCGATCACGGCCACCTTGATGCGGTCGTCCTCGTCCTCCTCCTCGGCTTGCTCGGGCAGGTAGGAGAGCACCGCGTCCAGTAGGTCGCCCGTGCCGCTTCCGTGCACCGAGGAGACCGCGATCGGGTCTTCGGTGAAGCCAAGCTCGTAAAATTCGTAGAATTCAAAGGG
>CAJGDZ010000131.1 GCA_904502055.1 uncultured Clostridia bacterium
CGGCGGCATCGTGCCCTACCTTTGCGAGGGCGACGGCCGCTTCCTGTCGCAAACGCCCCTGAAAAACGCCAACCTCGCCACGAGCACCGCAGAGGTAGTCAAGACGCTTGAGAACAGGTACGCGACCAAGCTGATGAAAAACCACTATTACGACAACTATTTGCTCAACTTTTACGCCTTCAAGCGCATCCTTTACCGCCGCGTGACCCTGAAATGCCGCATCTACGAGGATGCCTTCCGCCACATTTGCAACATCATGGAGTACGAATGGGGCAACGCCGCAGAGGCCAAGCTCGACCGCTTCCTCTCGGCCAATCTCACCTGCGCCTACAAGATCCTCAGCTTTGGCTGTGACAACGGTCTGGAGCCGCAATTTGAGCCCTACCGCGAGGAGATCCACCCGAGCGAAAACGGCTTTTCCTCCTCCATCAGCTGCCAGAGCACCTACAACGTGCTCGACGACAGTGACCGCGATGCCACCGGCGTTCACGCCGAGTTTGAGGTCGAGGTGATCGTGCCCGTGCACAAGCTCTTCGGCGTTTATTTCAAGTGCTATATGGCCCTGCGCCAAAGCGATTATTTCTGGATGCTGCCGACGCTGTTCGCACGCGATCTTGGAAAATGCAATTTTCAAGCCCCTCCCACCGATGACGAAATGGAGGACCCCTCGTTCTGGAAAAAGGTCTTCCCCAAAGAGACCTTTACGGACTTCCGCAAGGGGCGCCTGTATTTCAGCCTGGGCCTTGAGCGCAAAAACGGAGACAAATCCATCATCCTCACCCCCGAAATGGGCGTGGGTGAAACCGCAGACTACATATTCCCGCAGTAAAGGAGGATCGACGATATGTTAAGCCCCAAGCCGCTGATTGAGGGAGATTTTAGCTTTTCCGCACGCCCTCTTGAAGAAACCGAGAAGAAATACTACGGCATTTTCATTTCCCACTCAAGCAAGGATAACGAAACCCATCTCGACCCCCTCCTCAGTGCCATGCGCGCACAAAATCTCTATCCGCTTTGCGACAGAGACATTTTGTCGGGCGGCGACGACTTCCAAAAAACGATCGAGAGCTATCTCGACTGCTACGCAGGCGTTATCATCATTACCGAGGATTCGCTCAAATCCGACTGGGTCAACTATGAGATCGGCATTTTTGCCGGGCAAAACACGCGCGTGTTCCTCTACGATCCGCAAGGGCTCCTGACCGACCGCTATGAGATCCCGGGCGTGGCCAACATTTACGGCTCGCACATCGGCCGCTACCTGCCGGCATATCAAAATATGGATATGCTTTTGGCGGCACTGCACAGTGTCTCGCCTTACGCCGATATGTGCCTGGAGGAAAACGCCTTTATCACCAAACGCGATTTCCTCGATCGCATGTCCGAGCACGTTGAAACCGTGATCGCACGCGTGGAAAGCCCCCTGTTCGACCGCTACGCGGACCTGCTGGCCAAGTGCCGCATCAACACCCTGGTTACCAACTTCGGTATGTTTTATCCCGATCACGGCGACGGCGAGCATTGCTATGCCCAGCGCTTCCGTCCGCTGGAGGATCATCTTTGTCCGCTCTCCCAAAAGCCCTGCGCGCTGGTGTCGCGCGGACGCGTCACGGCTGAGAACAAGGAGTGTGTGGTTCTCAACTACGTGCTGCAAAACGGCAAGATCCTGCGCACGGGCGAGTGTGACGTGCGCGGCGAGCCCTGCGAAACGGGCACGCTCCTGTTCCATATGCCGCTTCATAAGATCTACGGCACCGAGTTCAAATTCTTCCTCGACGTTCCCGACGAGGAGATCGGCAACGAGCTCATCGAAATGTTTTTGAGCACGGGCATTCACGCCAACATGTCCGATAACGTCGGCTCCAAGCGCCTGTATATCTCCATGCCCGAGCGCCGCGCGCAGGGCCTGTTCCGCCTCGATCACGAATTCAACAATAATTTTCTGTGCCCTCGCGCAGGAAAAGCTCAGTCTATGTAACGAGGAAAACCTCTTGCCGCCAAATGCGGCAAGAGGTTTTTTGCGCCCTTTTGAAGCCCTCGCCAACTGCTTTGCCATTTTATTTAAAAAAGCATTGACAAACCGACAGAAGTATGCTATATTATTATGGTGATATTTTAAATAAATATCGAGGTGTTGGCTCATGAAGTGCGGAGCACTTCGCTAAAGAACGTCTTGTCGGCTAAACGCCGCCATTTGCTTTGCAAAACCGCCGTTCTTGCCCGCCGCTTTCCCCCTATTATAAATCAAATATCGAGGTGTGGCTCAGTTTGGTAGAGCGCTACGTTCGGGACGTAGAAGTCGCAGGTTCGAATCCTGTCACCTCGACCAAAACGAAAAGGGCATCCGCAAGGGTGCCCTTTTCGTTTTGCTTGTAGGTGGCGGTGAGAATTGCGCAGCCGCAGGCGGCGCAGGTTGGAAGAACGCCGATTCCGCTTGCGGATGGCGGTGTTTAACCGCCAAGGCGCTTCTTTCGCGCAAGTCCGTAGGACTTGGCGCATCGAATAGCCACCTTTGGTGGCGTCCTGTCACCTCGGGGGGGACCGTAGTTTGTAAAGCAAACGCAGGTTCGCATTCACCACCCGAAGATCGGCAAGCGCTCTCCTTTCTTTCATTGACAAGCCGATCCTTTTATGATATACTCAAAACAAGGACGGTGAAGATATGATTGTTACAATTTCTCAAACTGCATCCAATATCAAGCAAACTTATAACATAGACGGTGACGGTTTTTATTTTCAAGGAAATTGCGGTCGCTTCAGTCACTTTCAAAAAATAACCCTTTCCAACAAAAATGACAGCATTACGGGAATCTACAGCATGTCCCATTGGGTCAATTATATCCCTTTTCGTCATCTGTTTGGCGTAGCAAATCTTACACGTGCCTTTCGTCTGTATAAAAATGATAACCCGTATGGACATATCGTTTTTTCCAAGCACGGATTTTTCAAAAGCTTTTATGTGATTGCTTTACATAATGGGGAAATTCTTCACTGCTATCCCCTCTCAAACGGCTCTTTTCATTATGTTTCTATTTATCTTGGTGATGAACAAATTGCGTTATTGGAGACACATTTATACGTAACCGATTTTAAATATACGCACAAGCTATATCTTTTAGACGAATACAATAAATTTGGTGAGGTGCTCTCCTTCTTCGCTTTGTATTATGCGAACTATCGTTTTATAAAAAGATTTCATATGAGTATCGGCTCCTTCTACGAGAAGTCGTGGAGCCGCTCGAAATACAGATATAAATATAATGAAGCATGGCGAGAGACACATTTCCCCAACGAGAATTTTTTTGGCAAAATAAATTTATTCCGCTAATATCCGTCAGCGCCTCTATGGGATACCCATTCGCGTGCTCACGGCAACACAAAAAGCACCTACGATCGCGATTTCGCTTTCGTAAGTGCTTTTTTCGTTTATGTTGGTTACTTCACCTTAATCTCGCGGATCCAGCCCTCGGGTGCCTCAATGCGACCCATCTGGATGCCCGTAAGGGTATCGTAGAGCTTCTTGAGCACAGGACCCATTTCGGTCATGCCGCTGGGGAAGCAGATCTCCTTGCCGTGATCCACGACCTTGCCAACGGGCGAAATCACTGCCGCAGTGCCGCAAAGGCCGCACTCGGCAAAGTCCTTGACTTCACTCAGGAGCACTTCTCTTTCCTCAACCTCCATACCGAGGTACTCCTTTGCCACGTAGCAAAGCGAGCGACGGGTGATCGAGGGGAGAATGGTGTCGGACTTGGGGGTCACGAGCTTGCCGTCCTTGGTGACGAACAGGAAGTTTGCACCGCCCGTCTCCTCCACCTTGGTACGGGTAGCGGAGTCAAGGTACATATTCTCGTCGTAGCCCTGGTTGTGCGCATCCACGATCGCGTGAAGGCTCATGGCGTAGTTGAGGCCCGCCTTGATGTGACCCGTGCCGCGGGGAGCCGCACGGTCAAGGTCGCACACGCGAAGCGTGAGGGGCTTTACGCCGCCCTTGAAGTAGGGGCCGACGGGGGTTGCAAAAATGCGGAACTGGTACTCCGTCGCGGGCTTCACGCCGATAACGGGGTTGGTGCCAAAGAGGTAGGGACGCAGATACATCGTAGCGCCCGAGCCGTAGGGGGGCACGAAATCGGCATTGGCGGCCACCACGGCCTCCACAGCCTCGATGAACTTATCCTCGGGGAAGGCAGGCATCTCAAGACGTCTTGCGCTGTCGGCAAGGCGCTTGGCGTTGAGGTCGGGGCGGAAGGTGACGATGCGGCCGTCCTCGGTGCGGTGGGCCTTCAGGCCCTCGAAAACGGTCTGCGCGTACTGGAATACACCTGCACACTCGTTGAGCACCACGTTGGCGTCCTCGGTGAGGGCACCCTCCTCCCACGCGCCGTTCTTGAAGTTGGCAACGTATCTCTTATCGGTCTGAACGTAGCCGAAGCCGAGATTGGCCCAATCCAATTGCTTATTAGCCATAGTATTTTCTCCCTTGATTATTTCTTGTAGTTTTTGCCGAGCTCGAGGGCCTTCATATTCAGGTCCTTGAGTGCCGCCTTCTTCGGGGGAACGAGCTTTTCAACCACTTCCTCCACGCCCTCAAAGGAGAGCTCGGGGTGGTTCTCAAGCAGGTGACCCACAATGATCATATTGGCAAGGGTCGAGAGCCCTGCCTCCTTGGCCATTTGCGTAGCAGGAATGTAGAAGACCTCCACGTCGCTTCTCTCAACCTTGGCGTCGATGAGCGAGGAATCCACGTAGATCTGGCCGCCGGGAACGACCGCATCCACGTACTTTTGAAGCGAGGGGCCGTTCATGGCGATCAGCACGCCGGGGGCGGTAATGATCGGCGAACCCACGGGGGTATCTGCCAGAATGACG
>CAJGDZ010000132.1 GCA_904502055.1 uncultured Clostridia bacterium
ATCTCTTGACTTTTTCTCCGAAATGCAAAAAAGGCACCCGAAGGCGCGACTCTATCTCGATATTTTCGGCGGCGGTCACCAGTTTGACCTCGGACTTTGCAAAAATTGGATCCTATCCCAATACCGTCCGCCGCAAAATTCAAACATTACAGGATAACAAAAAGGCTCTTGCAATTTCTTGCAAGAGCCTTGATTTTTGTTTTAGTGAACGATGCAACGCTCGGTGTCCTGATCGAAGATGTGAAGTCTCGAGGTATCAAGAGCAACCTTAACCGTGTCGCCTGCGCGAGAAGTGGAGCGAGAAGATACCTTAGCAATCAAGTTGGTCTCACCAACGTTCAGATACAGATGGATCTCTGCACCCATAAGCTCGGTAACGTCAACGTATGCCTCAATTGCGCTATCCTCAAGAGCAGCAACCTGCATGGGCGTATCGTGGATACACTCGGGACGAAGACCTGCAATAACGTCCTTGCCAATGTACTCAGCAAGAGCGGGATTCTTAGCCTTCTCAGCGGGAAGCTTGACCGAGTACTTCTCCTCGAAGGTGAAGTATACGTCATCCTCCTTCTTCTCCAGCTTACCCTTGATGAAGTTCATCATAGGCGTACCGATGAAGCCGGCAACGAAGATGTTTACAGGGCTATCGTAAAGGTTCTGAGGCGTATCGACCTGCTGGATCAGACCGTCCTTCATAACAACGATTCTCGTTGCCATGGTCATAGCCTCGACCTGGTCGTGCGTAACGTATACGAACGTGGTACCTACGCGCTGATGAAGCTTGGTAAGCTCGGTTCTCATTGCTGCACGAAGCTTTGCGTCAAGGTTGGAAAGCGGCTCGTCAAGAAGGAATACAGCAGGGTGACGAACGATAGCACGACCCAGTGCCACACGCTGCTTCTGACCACCGGACAGAGCCTTGGGCTTTCTGTCAAGAAGGTGGGTGATATCCAGAACGCGGGCAGCCTCTTCTACGCGGCGCTTGATCTCTTCCTTGGGTGTCTTGTTGAGCTTAAGGCCGAATGCCATGTTCTCAAACACAGACATATGGGGATACAGAGCGTAGTTCTGGAAAACCATCGCGATCTTTCTATCCTTAGGTGCTACGTCGTTTACAAGGCGGTCGCCAATGAAAAGCTCACCCTCGGTGATCTCCTCAAGACCTGCGATCATACGAAGCGTAGTGGTCTTACCGCAACCGGAAGGACCTACAAGAATCAGGAACTCCTTATCCTTGATCTCCAGGTTAAAATCCGAAACGGCGGTAACGCCACCCGGATACTTCTTGTAAATGTGCTTTAACGACAAACTTGCCATCGAGTTATATCCTCCTTGAATTTAAAAAACAAAATATTTCCCATATTCCATAACGAGTATATTATAGCAAATTTCCACCAAAAAAGGAAGAGGGTAATTCCCCAAATTTTCACGCCCTGTTTTGTGCATATTGAACAAAAAACAAAGACAAATTGTGAATTTGAGGTTTTAACGGATTTTTTTGCCTTTTTTTCTTTCAAAAAAGTAAATCACACTTCCGTTTTCATGGTAAGCGAAATACGCTTCTTTTTAACGTCCACGCTGAGAACGCGTACCGTGACCACGTCGCCCACCGCCAGCACGTCCGAGGGGTGCTTGACAAACTTGTCGGAGATCTGCGAAATGTGAACCAGACCGTCCTGATGAACGCCGATGTCAACAAATGCACCGAAGTCGATAACGTTGCGAACCGTACCCGTCAGCTTCATTCCCTCTTTCAGATCCTCAAGTCCGAGAACATCGTCACGAAGCACGGGAGGCGGAAGGGTATCGCGAAGGTCGCGCCCCGGCTTTTCCAGCTCACCGATCATATCCAGAAGCGTAGGCTCACCGACCGCCAGCTCCTCACACAGCTTTTTAATGCCATACTTGGTCGTCTCGGCGCGGAGCGTGCGAAGCTTGCCAGCCAGCACATCCTCGTCGGTATAACCAAAGAGCGCGATCAGCTTTTGGGCTATCTCGTAGGATTCGGGGTGCACGCCCGTATTGTCGAGAACGTTCTTGCCGCCCGGCACACGAAGGAATCCCGCACACTGCTCGTATGCCTTGTTACCGATCTTCGGCACCTTCAGGATCTGAGCGCGCGTGGTAAACTCACCGTTTTCCTCGCGGTACTTTACGATGTTCTTCGCCATCGTCATATTGATACCCGAAATATAAGAAAGAAGCGAATACGATGCGGTGTTGATATCCACACCCACGCTGTTTACGCAATCCTCAACCACGCCGCCGAGCGCACTGTCCAGGCGCGCGGGCTTCATATCATGCTGATACTGTCCGACTCCAATGGCCTTAGGCTCGATCTTGACAAGCTCAGCCAGAGGATCCTGAAGTCTGCGTCCGATCGAGACCGCCGAGCGCTGCATAACGTCAAAGTCCGGGAATTCCTCGGCCGCCACCTTGGATGCCGAGTACACCGAGGCGCCCGCCTCGCTGACCACAATGTATTTGACGTCGCGATCGATCTCCTTCAGAAGTCCCGCCACAAAGATCTCACTTTCCTTGGAGGCCGTTCCGTTTCCGATGGCGATCACGTCAACCCCGTGCTTAAGGATCATACGCTTCATTGTAGCCTTGGCGACCTCAATGCGCGACTGCGACTTGGTGGTAGGATAGATTACGGCGGTGTCGATCACCTTACCCGTCTTGTCCACAACGGCAGTCTTACAGCCGTTGACATAGCCGGGATCAAAGCCCATTACGGTCTTGCCCTTAAGCGGCGACTGCATCAGAAGATGCTTGAGATTGTCCGAAAACAGGCGGATCGCACCCTCACACGCGTTATCAAACAGATCCGAGCGAATCTCACGCTCGATCGACGGTGCGATCAGACGGTCATAGCTGTCCGCAATGGCCTCGGTCACGTAGCGTGCCGCCGGGCTCTTGATGTTCTCAATGATGCTGTTAAACAGATAATTCAGAAGGATCGAGGAGTCGACCTCCACGCTCACCTTAAGGAACTCCTCCTTCTCGCCGCGATTTACGGCAAGCACGCGGTGCGAGGGGATCTTGTCCAGCTTTTCGCGGTAATCGTAGTAGGGCGCGTAGACCGAGTCCTCCTCGGTAGCCCCCTTGGAAACCAAAAGACCGTACTCAAAGGTCAGCTTGCGGAGCATCTTGCGGAACTCGGCGTTGTCCGAAACGTCCTCGGCAAGGATATCCTTAGCACCGGCAAGCGCCTCCTCGGCCGACTTCACGCCCTTTTCCTCATCCACAAAGCCCTCAGCCTGCTCCTCAAGCGTGGGCGTATATTCGTTCTCCTGCTTGATCAGAAGCTCGGCAAGCGGCTCAAGCCCCTTCTCTCTTGCCACCGACGCACGCGTTTTTCTGTGCGGACGGAAGGGACGGTAAATGTCGTCCACCTCGGTCACGGTTCCCGCGGCATCGATCGCCGCGCTGATCTCATCGGTCAGCTTTTCCTGCGCCGCGATAAGCGCCTTGACCTCTTCCTTTCTCTTTTCGAGATTGCGAAGCGAGGTAAGGCGGTCAAAAAGGTCACGAAGAACCGTATCGTCAAGGCTTCCCGTAACCTCCTTGCGGTATCGGGAAATAAAGGGAATGGTGTTTCCCTCGTCGATCAGCTGCACCGTGGCGCTGACCTGCTCTTCCTTTAACTTGAATTCTTCCGCCAAAAGCTTAATAATGTCCATAACTCAGTTCCTTCCGTGTGATTCCAATTGCTTGATTTCCTGCTCGGTCAAAAAACGCCATTCGCCCCTTGCCAGACTCCCGTCCAGCACAAGAGGACCAAAGGTGATCCGTCCGAGCTTCAAAATTTTATTATCCACCGCCTCAAGCATCAGCTTGATCTGGTGGTATTTGCCTTCCGTAATGGTGATGACACCGCTTTTGCGCCCCTCGTCAAGAGAAAGCGTTGACGGCTGCGTACGATATCCGCCCGCGATATACACGCCCTCCTCGAGCGCCGCCTTATCCTCGTCCGAAATCGCCCTCTCCGCCTCAAAGCGGTAAGATTTCGCCACGTGGCTCTTGGGGGCGAGCAACCGATGTGCCAGCTCGCCGTTGTCGGTCAGAAGCATAAGCCCCACGGTGTTTTTGTCAAGGCGTCCGCACGGAAAAAGATTGAGGCGCCTGAGCTTGTCGGGGAGAAGGTCCAACACGGTACGGTCTCTGCCGTCCTCGGTGGCGCTGACCACGCCCTCGGGCTTATTGAGCATAATATAGGTATATTTCCGGTACTCAACGGGCTCGCCATTATAGATTACCGCGGCGGTCTCGGGATCGATCTGCAAGGCGGGACTGCTTGCCGCCACTCCGTTCACAAGCACGCCGCCGCGACGAATGGCCTTGGCCGATTCGCTTCGGGTTGCCGTGCCGGTCTCACTCAAAAATTTATCCAGCCGCATCTCAGTCTCTCGCCATCGCCGCAAACATGCTTGTGATCTGGGAATAGGTGGTGCTGTTGCTGGTGTTACCCATAACGTACGGACGGAGCAAACAAAGCACCGTGCCCTCGGGCAGCTTTCCGAGCTGCTCGGAGCTCTTGGCCAGTGCCGTCTGTGCGAAATCCAAGCCATACGCATCGATGGCCGACGCGGGAACGCTTGGGAACATCTCGTCAAGCCTGCGAAGCCGATCGGTGTCACGAAGCTTGATAAACAAGCTCTCGTCGATCAGAAGAATGGCACACTCGCCCGTCATAAGATAATTGTTACAGTTCGACGCCTGTGTGGTAAAGTAAGAAGGATCCACACCACCCTCGACCTGTTTTTTATATTCCAGAAGCTGCGCCTCAGTCATGATCTGGTAGGTAACCAGCCCCGTGATCTTCTCGCCGTCAC
>CAJGDZ010000133.1 GCA_904502055.1 uncultured Clostridia bacterium
ATATTTTTAAAGTAGCGAAGGATCAGGATCTTTTTCCATGCTGTCGGTAATTTTTCAATGGCTTGTCCAAGTGCAATGCTATCCGATAGCCGTTCTATATCGTTCTCTTCATCTGCAATGCGGCTTTCCAATGTTAGCTGTGTATCTCCGTCTCCAATGCTTTCAGACAATGAGGTTACGGGCGAGATGGCGTCCAGAGCCATCGCCGCCTCTTCGACCGCCACGCCGCAAATGCCGGCCAGCTCCTCAATGCCCGGCTCGCGTCCGTCTGTGGATAGAATTCGGTTTCTCTCCTTCATCAGCTCTACACCAAGCTTTCGGTGGATGCGGCTGACTTTTATGAGTCCGTCATCTCGCAAATGACGGCGGATCTCGCCAATGATCAAGGGCACCGCATAGGTGGAAAAGGCGGTATCCCGCTCCATATCAAAGCTGCGAATGGCCTTCATCATTCCGATGATTCCGATCTGGATCAGATCCTCAAGCTCGGTGCCCCGATCCCGAAACCGCAAGGCAATACTTCGAACCAGTCCCGTATTGTTTCGGATCAGTTCCTCTGTAGCTCGCACAGAATCGGAGGGATCCGAGCCTTGTGCCCGAAGCAAAAGCTCTTTATTTTGAGCGTATTTGTCAAGGGTAGACATTGACACCCGATCCTCTCCCTTCTGAAAATTTCATAATCTTATTCCGCATCCGTGTTTCCAAGACGCTTGATCATTGTCACCACAGTTCCCTTTCCCGGCTTGGAGCGAACGTACAGCCTATCCATAAAGCTCTCCATTACGGTAAAACCAAGACCGCTCCGCTCATTCTCTCCATCTGTAGTAAAGAGTGGAACACGCGCTTGCTTCACGTCTGCAATTCCACATCCCTTATCGCGAATCGTGATCCTGACTGTGGAGTTGGAAAAGGCCTCAGCCGTTATGTAGATCGTCCCAACGGTATTTTTGTAGGCGTGCACAATGCAGTTGGTCACCGCCTCGGAAACGGCACATTTTATGTCAGCAATGTCGGTAGCCGTTGGCCCCAAATAGGCACAGAAGGCGGCCATTACCGTACGCGCGATGCCCTCGTTGACCGAAAGTGACGGAAGCGAAAGCTTTATGGTGTTGACGGGGGTAGCTTTTGTATCTGTTTTCCTCATTTTTTGTTTCTCCTGTCATTTTGTTTGGATTTTGATAAAACGTCCCATACCGGCCAAGCGGAAAATCTTGAGAATCGAATCACTTGGATTGTAAACAATCAGCTCTCCGCCAAGCTCGTTCATTTTTTTATACCGTCCCATAATCAAGCCAAGTCCCGAGCTATCCATAAATTCAATGCTGCTAAGGTCCAGAATCAGCGTTGACGGTCGCCCTTCCTCAAGCAGCTTATCAATCCCACTGCGCATTTTGACAGCATTGTGGTGATCGATCTCTCCCTTGAGAGTAACGGTCAGAGTTTGTCCGTCTCTTTTTTCCTTTATACTTTCCATGTACGCATCCCACTTCCTCTTTTTAGGATATTGTATCATATAGGACACAAAATATATGTCGAAAGATGACAAACATATAAAAAAGACCGTATGGAAATACGGTCCTTTTTATTTAAAAGCAAAAAAAAGCAAAAAAAGCAAGAAACACGCGGTAAAGTGCCCAAAGACACCCTACAAACGAGAAAAGCGCGGATGACTTGGTCACGTGCAAAAAATTCAGCGAGGCAACAAGAAGCCCCATAAGCTCCATAATGGCCAGAACAAAGGAGACCAGAAAAAAGCTTATCCCGAAGAAAAACGCATAATACAGATAGCCAAAAAGAATCGCCAGAAGGAAATAGAATGCACCACGATACTTCTGAATCTCACAGGCATATTTACGGTTACACAAGGCCGCACCGATCGCCATGCCGAGTAAGGCGTGTATCGCAAGATCCAAAAGCATATACAACCACCGCGGCATAAGCGGCACCGCACCGCGCAAAAAATGAAAGATCCCCAGGGGGATACCGATCACGCACCAAAGAATCACCTGCAGCGTTACCAGAAGGATCATCCCAATAAGCGCCCCTGCCCGATTACTCTCTCTCCTTGCGCACGGTTTCTTCAACTTATTCATGTATTCTCACCTCATAGAATGCTATGAGGTGAGATGTTTTTTTATTCCGCCAAGGATGGCTCCGAATCCAAGTATTTACGCAAGAGCCAGCCGGAATAATGAAAATGCTCCTTACAATAGCGATTGTATTGCACGCGCCCCCCTGAAAGGCCACAGTACTCCCCGCGCCTCAGCAGCGGGAAAAAGTACGGCTTATTTTCATCCGAGCAAGGCATCATATCCTCCGGCAATTTTCGGTAAACGTATTGAGCATCGGTAATATACACCTGTGTAGGAAAGCTTCGATCAACACGAAGAAGTCCTACCTTTTCCACCGATTCCGAATCGCAAAACGGACAGGCAATCCCTCCGTATTCCACGTCGTAATCCACAAGCTGATGCGTGGTGCAGTGGCTTCTCGGCTCTGTCCCCTTGACAAAATACCCCGTCTCGCTTCTCGCACCACGTGGATCCAGATAACACGCAGGGGACATCAGACACCCCGAATCCTTACAATACGTCACCTTCACAACGTCCTTGTCCATAACAAACCGACGCTCACCGCTCTTCGGAATCAGGTAATCTCTGTGAAGCCGCGTCATCACATCGTTCCAAATTTCGAGATAGGCATTTTTTTGGTCGCTTTGTATGGTCTTCGGATATTCATATCCGTACCAGACACCGCAAAGACAGTACGGCGTATAGGCAATAAACCATCGGTCCTTGCTGTCCTGCGTTGTTCCTGTCTTCCCTGCCACCTCCACGAGGTTATCCAGGGTCACCGGACGCGCCGTTCCGGTCTTGATCACGTTTTGCAGCATTTTGGTCATAATACAGGCGTTAGCAGAGCTGATGGCACGGCGTGGAGTGATCTCATTTCGAAGAAGCTCCTTTCCGCTCGAATCGGTCACTTTGAGATAAGAACGCGCCTTTACATAATTGCCGCCGTTTGGAAAGATGGTATAGGCCGACACCATTTCCCGAAGCGTTACACCGTAATTCATTTGCCCGAGTGCCAGGGCCGCCGGAAGCTTGTCGGTACGTGTGGCACCGCTTGATAATGTTTCCGTATCGATCAGACTTTCTATGCCGAGCGTATCCTTCAAAAAAGAAAAGGAACGCTCAATACCGACATCCTCAAGAACCTTGATCGCCACGGTATTTAACGAGTTTTTAAGCGCATAATTCACGTTCACAAGCCCATTGTATACGAGATTGGCATTTTGTGGCCAGGCAGATAGCCGAGCAGATCCGTTTTTGTTCAAAAACGTAAGCGGTACATCATCGTAAACCGTAGCATAGGTGACAAGCCCCCTCTCAAGTGCCGGTGCATACACCGAAAGCGGCTTCATGGTAGATCCGCTTGGTCGCTTGGCTGTGGTAGCATAGCTTTGTATGCGGTTACCGCTCTTTTCCCCAACCGCGCCAACCACACCCAAGATATCTCCTGTGCTTGGTTCGATGATGATCATACCCGACTGTGCGCGCTCTCCGTTCTGAAAGCCAAAATGGGAAACATTCCGATAATACCGCTCCATAGCACTCTGAATATACGGATTCATGGCCGTAACAATACGAAGCCCGCCGTTATACACCATATACGAAGCAGCCGCCCGCGAATAACCGTATTCCCTTACAAGGTCATCAATCACATCCTCAACGACCATATCCACATACCAGGAATTGACCTCTTCTTTTCGGATCTCCTCATCTATTACAAGAACAGCCGGCGAATTATACGCCTCCTCATATTCGCTCTCGGTAATATATTTTTGCTCAAGCATTGCGTCCAGAATTACCCGCGCACGCGCCAGATTGTTTTCGGGATTCCGAATGGGATCGTAATAGCTTGGACTGTTTGTGATCGCGGCAAGGCAAACGCACTCGGAGAGGGTCAAATTCTCCACTTCCTTTGAAAAATAAAGCTTTGCCGCAATGCCAACGCCATAGCAGCCGTTTGAGAGATTGATCATATTGAGATATTTTTCGAGTATCTCGCGTTTGCTTATCTTTTTCTCAATATCCATCGCCCAAAGCATCTCCTGAAGCTTTCGCTCAATGCTGATCTCGTTGTGTCCCGTAGCGTTCTTCACAAGCTGTTGGGTAATGGTAGACGCCCCAAAGCGATCATCAAATTTCAAGACGTAATTGGCGGTTGCACCAAGCGTGCGGTACCAGTCTACGCCGCTGTGCTCATAAAAGCGCTTGTCCTCAATGGCAACAAAGGCACGGATAAGATTTTCGGGAATCTGCCGGATCGACCGATACACGTATTTTCGCTCGCCGTGCAAGGTTTCATCAAACTCGGTAAGCGAGACCTCCTCGTACGTGCGATCCGGACCCTCGTTATAATAATAAAACCGTGTGGTGGCATCGGTAAGCTTGATATCCAGAAGCGACAGATCCGCTGAAAGCTCGTAGTTTGTCAGGATATAAGCTGCCCCGATCCCTATCGTCAGTAAAAGCACACCTGTGACCGAAAGCAAAAAAATCAAAAGCTTTTTTCCCTTTGTTCGTTTCATATTTTCTCCCTTCTGCAAAACGTCGCAAAGGTAGTATGTCTTTTTTCATGCATTTCAAAAGAAAAACAACCTGACAAGTTGTTGGCCTTGCAGGTTGTTTTTAACAATTTTAATGATAAATTACGTTTTCCTCGCCCAGCAGCGCCCGCATCTCCTCAAAGGTGAACGGAGTTAATTCAAAACGTGCACTGTAGGATGAGTACGTTCCCTTTTCCATATCGTAAAAG
>CAJGDZ010000134.1 GCA_904502055.1 uncultured Clostridia bacterium
CGTCATCACCCGTCTGCTTGACGAGGGACTGTATCCTTACACCAAGCGCTATCTCGGCACCTTCGGCAACCACTTCTCGACCATCGGTCTTGTGGGTATGAACGAGGCAGGTCTGAACGCCAAGTGGGTCGGCAAGGATATGACCCACCCCGAGACGCAGGAGTTCACCAAGCGCGTTCTGAACCACATGCGCGAGCGCCTTTCGGATTATCAGGAAATGTACGGCGACCTCTACAACCTTGAGGCAACCCCCGCAGAGTCCACCTCCTACCGTCTGGCTAAGCACGACGTCAAGCGCTTCCCCGAGATCCGCACGGCCAGCGAGCCCGGCTGCGGCACTCCCTACTACACCAACTCCTCTCACCTGCCTGTCGGCTACACCGAGGACATCTTCGATGCGCTTGACATTCAGGACGAGCTTCAGACGCTTTACACATCGGGCACGGTATTCCACGCCTTCCTTGGCGAGAAGCTTCCTACCTGGAAGGCCGCCGCAGATCTTGTTCGCAAGATCGCCGAGAACTATAAGCTTCCTTATTACACGATGTCTCCGACCTACTCGGTCTGCAAGACCCACGGCTATCTGACCGGCGAGCATTACACCTGCCCGCACTGCGGTGAAAAGGCCGAGGTTTACAGCCGTATCACCGGCTACTACCGCCCCGTTCAGAACTGGAACGACGGTAAGGCTCAGGAATTCAAGGACCGTCTGGTCTACAACATCGAGGGCTCGGTTCTCAAGCACGAGGTAAACACCGTCCGCGCTGAGCAACAGGCCGTTAAGGCCGCCGCTGAGGGTCGCGTGATGCTGTTCGCCACCAAGACCTGCCCCAAGTGCAAGATCGCCGCATCGCTCCTTGAGGGCGCAGGCATCGCCTACGAAAAGCTGTTCGTTGAGGACAACGAGGCACTCGCCAGAAAGTACGGTCTCAAGCAGGCTCCCACGCTTGTGATCGACTCGCCCGACGGCGCAACCAAGTTTGTCGAGATTGCCGGCGTAAAGGAATACATCGCCGCCGCTGTCAAGGCGTAAATCAACCATCCAAAGGGGCTTTGCAAAAAGCCCCTTAAATAAATTGAAGTTTGTCGAGGGAAAACGTGTAGGGGACTTTTTGAAAAAAGTCCCCTACGACCCCCAAAAACTTTTGGGGCAAAAGAACTTTTTTCAAGCAATAAAGTCTGCAAAAGCAATACCGAGAAAAGTTTTTCAAGTCATTTTGGTTCTTTGCGCTAAAGCGCAAAGAACATGTACGCCGTGAGTCACGAAGCGGACAAAGAGAGCTCGCTCTCTTTTCCGCATCGAGGCTCGCGGCTC
The DNA here is from genome assembly GCA_904502055.1 of uncultured Clostridia bacterium. Taxonomy (GTDB): domain Bacteria; phylum Bacillota; class Clostridia; order Oscillospirales; family CAG-272; genus RGIG8775. Next base: position 1,316 of record CAJGDZ010000134.1, read on the forward strand.
AAAATGACGTGTAGTTTGCACAGACCCATTCTGCAAAAAGTTTTGCGGCGCTTTTTCAAAAGCGCCCCGCCGGAGGCACGTTTCTCTTCGACAAATCAAAATTTGAATTCCTCCACGAAAGGACAAACACTATGTACGATATCATTGTTGTAGGCGCAGGGCCTGCGGGCCTCACCGCTGCGCTGTATGCCAGACGCGCCGAGAAGAGCGTGCTGATTCTGGAAAAATCCACGTTTGGCGGTCAGATGACCTATTCGCCCAAGATCGAGAACTACCCCACGGTGATCAGCGCCAGCGGCAATGAGCTGGCCGACAAGATGGTGGAGCAGGTACTCGCGCAGGGCGCAGAGATCGACATGGACACCGTGACCGCGCTTGAAAAGACCGAAGCGGGCTTTTCCGTCATCGGTGAGAACGCCACATACGAGGCCAAAAGCGTCATTCTCGCGCTGGGTGCCAAGCACCGTATGCTTGGACTTGAAGGCGAGGCCGCCCTTGTCGGAAACGGCATTTCCTTCTGCGCGGTCTGCGACGGCGCGTTTTATAAGGGCCGCACCGTAGCCGTGATCGGCGGCGGCAACTCAGCGCTTCAGGAGGCCATTCTGCTTTCCGAGGGCTGCGAGAAGGTCTACGTCGTTCAGAATCTCCCCGAATTCACGGGCGAGACCAAGCTGGTGAACATCTTAAAGACCAAGACCAACGTGGAATTCATTATGGGCACGGTGGTCGACCGACTGGTCGGCAACGGCGAGCTTACCGCCATCGTGCTGAAGGACGGCGAGGGCACGGAGCGCGAGCTTGCGCTTGACGGCATGTTTGTCGCCATCGGACTTGCCCCCTGCAACACCCCCTTTGAGGCACTTGCCCCGCTCAACAAGTACGGCTATTTTGACACCGACGAGACCTGTAAAACCGCCACGCCCGGTCTTTTCGTAGCCGGCGACTGCCGCTCCAAAACCGTGCGCCAGATCTCGACCGCCATTGCCGACGGCTCCGCGGCCGCCATCGCCGCCTGCCGTTTTCTTGAGGAAAACGCCTAAAATCTCGGTTTTTTCGGCCAAAAAGATAACAAATTCGGAAAATTTTAAAAAAACACTTGACAAATCGCCCCCTTTCCGTGTATAATAAAGGACGTCATTGTGTAAAAATGTAATTTGGCTGAAAAGCGACCACATACAAGGAGGTGCAGAAAATGCTCAGAACTTACCAACCCAAGAAGCTTCAGAGAAAGAAGGAGCATGGCTTCAGAAAGAGAATGAAGACTGCAGACGGCAGAAATGTTCTTAAGAGAAGACGCGCGAAAGGCAGAAAGAGACTGACCTATTAATTTCGATAAAAACCGCCGATGCTCACAGTCGCGCAGAGGACTTCCCTCTCGGATCAGGCATCGCGGTTTTTTTCTACCAACAAAACAAAACGGAAGAGTTGCTTTATGAAAAACGAAGCGATCAAGGAACACCATCTGTATAACAAGACCTTTGCGCGCGGTGCGCGCTTTGTCGGCAGATTGGTTTCGATCCACGTGCTGAAGGACTACGCCGCCAAAAAGCGTATGCTGGCACATCCGATGAAGAAATATACCAATCGGATCGGCCTTTCGGTCACCAAAAAGATCGGCGGTGCCGTGGTGCGAAACCGCGCCAAGCGCATCATCCGTGCCGGCCTTTTCGACCTGCAAAGGACGCGCACGCTCAAGACCGGCTACCTCATTGTCATCAGCGCGCGAAGCGCCATCGTCGGCAAAAAGAGCGAGGACATTCGCCGCGAGCTGCTATATGGACTGGACAGGCTGGAGATGCTTGTCCCCGAGGAAAAGGCAAAATGAAATACCTTTGCATATGGCTTGTCCGATTTTACCGAAAATTCATCTCTCCTTTAAAACGCCCCTGCTGTCGGTTTACGCCGACCTGCTCGCAGTACGCCTTGGAGGCGTTTCAAAAGAGAGGATTTTTCGTGGGATTCGGACTTACGGTATGGCGCATCCTTCGGTGTAACCCCTTCTGCGCGGGCGGATACGATCCCGTTCCCGAAAAAAAGAAAAAGAAAAAAGATACACAGTGACAATTCGCCGCAGCACCGTGCGGCCCTTTGACGGTGCAATCCATATTACAATTGAATGGAAAAGGAAAACATGAAAAAACTCAACACAATCAAGGCGCTTGGCGTAAGACTTGTGCTGGCTTTGCTTTTGCTTGCCACCATCGGTTCTCTGCTTTGCGCGTGCGGTGCCAAAACCACCTCGACCGCCGGCAGCGTCAGCATCTCGGACATTGCCTTTGACGAGACGGCGAACTCCCTCTCTAAGGAGGAAATGAAAACGCTGGCGGAGTTTATCGTAAGCAGCTCGGAGACCTACGTGGCCTTTGTCGCCGCCTACCGCGGATACGATATGACCGAAAAGGACTTTGATCTCACGGTGGACCGTCCGCAGCTGGAGCCCTCAACTGAGGCCGCCAAGAACGTACTGAAAACGTACGACAAGAACGGCAAAAAGCTGGCTGAGGTCGACTATTCCGAGCTCACCGTAGCCGATATGGAGAGCGTCATTGACGTTCTTAAGACCGACGTGGAGCGCGAGACCAAGCGCGGCCCGTTTGAGGCCATCCAGTACTGGATCGGCGTAGCACTCGGCGCGGTAACCAAGGCGTTCGGCGGCAACTACATGGTCGGCATCTGCATTTTTGCCATCCTCTTTGAGCTTCTTCTGATCCCGCTCAGCATCAAGCAGCAGAAGAACTCCATCAAGCAGGCCTCGCTTCGCCCCATGGAAATGGCCATCCGCCGCAAGTACGCGGGTCGAAACGACCAACCCACCCAGCAAAAGATCCAGCAGGAAATCCAGGAGCTTTATCAGCGCGAAAACTTCAACCCGATGGGCGGATGTCTTCCGATGCTGCTCCAGCTCCCCATTATTCTGATTCTGTATAACATCGTAATTGACCCCATTCGTTACACACTCGGCCTTTCGGCTCAGTTCTCCTCGGCACTGACCTCGTACTACGCCGCAGCAAAGGCGGCGGGCGGTCTTGGCGGTGCGGTGGCCGCTCAGCAGCGTGGCACCATCGAGATCCTCTCGCACATCAAGAACGATGGCATCGAGATTTTCGAAGGTCTGAAGGACTTCCTCTTTATCGAAAACGGCGCAGAGTGCTACGAGTGGCTTGTGGAGATCCAAAGCAAGATCCCCAGCTTCTCGCTCGGCCGTCTCAACTTCGGTCTGACGCCCGAATTCACCAAATTCAACTGGCTGTGGCTGATTCCGATCATCACCTTTGCGGTCTACTTCGCAAGCATGAAGATCTCCCGTAAGTTCACCTACCAGGCTACGGCTGCAAACGATCAGCAGATGGGCTGCTCCAATAATATCATGGACTTCACCATGCCCCTGATGAGCGTGTATATCTCCTTCGTCGTCCCCGCAACCATCAGCGTTTACTGGATCTTCAAGAGCCTTCTGGGCACCCTCAAGCAGTTTATTCTCA
>CAJGDZ010000135.1 GCA_904502055.1 uncultured Clostridia bacterium
CGACCTGGCCGTCTACTTTGCCGGTTGTGAAAACGTGACCGTTTCCGGGCTCAACATTCTTTCCCATGTCGATGGCATCAGCCCCGACTGCTGTAAAAATGTGGTCATCTCCGATTGCATTGTGACTACAGGAGATGATGCTATCGTTCCCAAGTCCTCGTATACGCTCGGATGTTTTCAGGCCATGGAGAACCTTACGATTGCAAACTGCGTAATCCGAAGCAGTAACGCGGCCGCCATCAAATTCGGAACCGAATCCAATGCCGCTTATATCAATTCAACAATTACGGGTTGCACCATTTACGATACTGACCGTGAGGGAATCACACTGATGAGCGCGGACGGCGCACGCATCGAGGGCGTTGCCATTTCCAACATCACGATGCGAAACGTCGCACACCCCATTCTCCTTATGGTCAGCGAACGGCTCCGAGGCCCCGAGGGCTTGACGGTAGGCGAGATCAAGAACGTGTCCATCTCCAACGTGATGATCAACGGCCCCTATCCCGAAACGGTGGAGGCTCCCTTGGCTCAGAACTCCAAGGACCACCACGAGGGCAACCTTACAAAGAAGCCGATCCATCTTCCCTGCCTGATCATTGGTCTTCCCGAAAGTACGATCCGCAACGTCAGCCTCTCCAACATTCAGATCGTAGCACCGGGTGGTGGAACGGAGGCCGATCGCGCCATCAAGCTGAACGAGGTGCGCAAGCAATACCCGCAGGCCTTTGCCTACGGAAGGAAGGCTCCTGTCTACGGACTTTATGCTCGTGACGTTGACAATCTGAAGCTTTACAACGTGGACTTCACTACCGATGAGCCGGACGCCAGAGATGCAATTTGCCTTGAAAGAGTAACCAATTACAAAAACGTGTAAAAAAAGATCACCATCTGAGGATGGTGATCTTTTTTGATTTCCAAAATGCCATTTCCATGTAAAAAAGCACCCGCGATTGCAGGTGCTCTTTTGGTGCGGGAAACGGGAATTGAACCCGTACGGTGAAAACCACACGCCCCTCAAACGTGCGCGTCTGCCAGTTCCGCCACTCCCGCATGCCGCCGTTATTACGGCAACGTTGGTATTATACCACATTGCATTTTAAAAGTCAAGAGGTTTTTGCAAAAAAATACAGATTTTTTCAAAGATTTTTTCATAAAGGAAGACCCCCGCTTCGCGGGAGTCTTCCATGCTTTTTATTTACTGTGCGGCGTCTACGATTGCCGTAAACTTCTCTGCCACAAGCGACGCACCGCCAATCAGGCCGCCGTCTACATTGGTCTTTGCCAGAAGCTCTGCCGCGTTCTTCTCGTTCATCGAGCCACCGTACTGGATAGTAACCGACTCAGCCACCTCCTCGGAGTACATCAAGGCGAGCACGCGACGAATGGTCGCACAGGTCTCCTCTGCCTGCTCGGGAGTTGCGGTAAGTCCCGTACCGATCGCCCAAACGGGCTCGTACGCGATAATTACGTTCTTCAGCTGCTCTGCGGAAACGTCAGCCAGATCAAGCTTGGTCTGCATACCCACGATCTCGTCGGTGATACCTGCAAGTCTCTGCTCCTTAACCTCGCCCAAGCAAAGGATGACCTTGAGGCCTGCCTCAAGTGCCGCCTTGGTGCGAAGGTTTACCGTTTCATCGGTCTCGCCGAAATACTGGCGGCGCTCGCTGTGACCGATGATCACGTACTCAACGCCGATCGCCTTCAGCATCTCAGCCGAAACCTCGCCTGTATATGCCCCCTTGGGAGCAAAATGTACGTTCTCAGCACCGATCTTAATGTTGCTTCCCTTTGCCGCCTCCATTGCCGCCGCAATGGTTACGTAAGGCGCACAGAAAAGGATATCGCAGTTATCCTTGCCTGCCACCATAGGCTTGATCTCGTTAATAAATGCCGTTGCCTCTGCAGGCGTGAAATTCATCTTCCAGTTTCCGGCAATGACAGTTCTTCTCTTCGAAGGATTCATATTTGTATCTCCAATCTGTTTCATAAAATCAGGGGAGAAGATCTCCCCTGTTGTTTTTTATTTGTCCATCAGGCAAGCAATGCCGGGAAGCTCAAGACCCTCAAGGAACTCAAGCGAAGCACCGCCACCGGTGGAAATGTGCGTGATCTTGGAAGCAAAGCCAAGCTGCTCGCATGCTGCAGCGGAGTCACCACCGCCAACGATGGTGATCGCCTCAGACTCGGCAAGAGCCTTGGCAACCGCGATGGTTCCCTTGGCAAGCGTGGGGTTCTCAAACACGCCCATCGGGCCATTCCAAACAACGGTCTTTGCGTTCTTGGCGGCATCGGCAAACAGCTCTCTGGTCTTTTCGCCAATGTCAAGACCCATCATATCGGCAGGGATCTCGTTTGCGGCAACGGTCTTCACCTCAAGCTCGGCATCAATGGGATCGGGGAAGCTCTTGGCCACAACCGTATCCACGGGAAGCAGAAGCTTAACACCGTTCTTCTCTGCCTTCTCGATCATCTCGCGGCAGTAGTCAACCTTGGTCTCGTCAAAGAGCGAGGAGCCGATTCCGTAGCCCTTAGCGGCAAGGAAGGTATAGGCCATACCGCCGCCGATGATAAGGGTATCAACCTTGGTGAGAAGGTTGTTGATAACGTTCAGCTTGTCCGAAACCTTAGCACCGCCAAGGATCGCCACGAAGGGACGCTCGGGATCGGCCAGAGCCTTACCCATAACCGAGATTTCCTTCTGAATGAGGTATCCGCAAACGGCAGGAAGGTGATCGGCAACACCTGCGGTCGAAGCGTGGGCTCTGTGAGCCGCGCCAAACGCGTCATTGACAAAAATCTCTGCCAGAGAAGCCATCTCCTTGGCAAACTCGGGATTGTTCTTCTCTTCACCGATATCAAAGCGAGTGTTCTCCAGAAGTACAGCCTCGCCGTCCTTCAAAGCGGCAACCTTTGCCTTAGCATCTGCGCCAACGGTATCTGCGGCAAGCTCGATCTTCTTGCCCAGAAGCTCGGTAAGTCTTGCGGCAACGGGTGCAAGAGAATACTTAGCTACCACAGCACCCTTGGGCTTACCCATATGCGAGCAAAGAATTACCTTTGCTCCCTTGTCCATAAGATAACGAATCGTGGGAAGGGCCTCAACGATTCTCTTATCACTGGTGATCACGCCGTCCTTAAGCGGCACGTTGAAATCGCAACGGACAAGAACACGCTTGCCGGCAACTTCAATGTCTTCAATGTTCTTCTTATTGTAGGTCATTTTCGGTTTCCGCCTTTCATTTCTTTTCATATGTAATTAATATATCACAAATATGGAATTTTATCAATAAGTATTTGTTAATTTTTTGTCCGTTTTTATTTTTTTGTTAATTTTGGCAATCTTTTAAGCCAAAACGCTCTTTTTTATTGCAATTTCACAGATAAAAACGGGCTGTTGCCTTAGCAACAGCCCGTAACATTTAAAACTTAGTCGGAGATAATAACCTCGTCAAGATATGCCTCGAACTGGCTCTGGTTGTCAAACAGACGGATAACAGAAGTAGATCCGGTCGTTGCAACCTTGCCGGTAGCGATCTTGGCGTCATTCATGTAGATGGTGTAGTCACCCGAAGCGGTGAACTCAACCTTGAAGCTATCCCAGCCCTTGTTGGGAGACTTAGCAACATTTGCGCCCTTAGCATCAATGTAGTTTGTCTTGATGTCTGCGCTCAGGAGCACCTGCTCCTTGCCGTCAACCGTCCAAGTAAGAAGAGCGGTCTTCTCAAGGGGTGCTTCCTCATATCTTGCAAGGAACTTCAGCGTGAATGCCTTGCCAACAAGCGCTGCCTTCTCATCAATGATGTCAAGGCAACCGTTGGGAGCGTACGAAACGTTACCCGAAGGAATGTTCAAGTAGATCTCGCCGTTGGGGTCATTCTTAACGATGTTAGCCATCGTGGGGGTAAGACCGAAGCCGTTAAAGAGAGCGGCAACGTCATCAAGCGTCTCAACACCGTCAAAGGAACCTGCAAAGAGCGGGAACTTGATAGCCGAGTAGTCTGCTACAACTGCGCCGGCAGCATCCTCAACAACCTCACCCTTACACATGCTGCACACCTTCTTGGTGTACTTGTCGTCAACGCTCTTAAAGGAGCCGTATGTATGAGCAAGCTTATCAATCGGGCGGTACTCAAAGCCACCGCACTTGGTGCACTTGTACTCGATGTAACCCTCTTCGGTACAGGTAGCGGCCTTGTCGTTACCGGTCTTCTTCAGGGAGTTCTTGTGCTTACAAGCATTGTCGTCAGCCGTCGTTTCTTCAGGGGTCGTCTCATCGGGAGTCGCCTCCTCGGGCGTGGTCTCGGGATCCGTCTTTGCAGGATCGTTACCACAAGCGGCAAAAACAGCTACCGTCATCAGAAGAACGAGAACGAGAGCCATAAGTTTTGTGAATTTCATGATTTCTCCTCCATAACTTCAAAGCATTATACTTGCCATGCAAAAAGCAAGCTTTCAGTATATGAATAATATAACACAAACTTCTTGATTTGTCAATAGATAAACGAAAATTCCAAATTATTTTTTACATCCTTGTTTATTTTAAACAAATCGTTTTGCGCAATTCGCACAACCCCAAAAACTCAATCTTCTTTGCGGTCGGAATTGACGATTCGCGAGGATTTTTTGTTTTCGGGAATGATCTCTCCGGCCTTTGTCAGCGCAATCTTGGTCAGCATAGGACCGACGAGCTCGTAGATAAGAACCGAGAAGAGAATGATGTTCCGGATCAGCGTTCCCTCAAAGAGACCAAGC
>CAJGDZ010000136.1 GCA_904502055.1 uncultured Clostridia bacterium
GTGGAAGGAGCCTGCGCGACTTCATTGTGCTTGCAGACTCTACTGCCGCGCGGGCTCCCTCAGTCGCCTACTCGGCGCCAGCTCCCTCCCGGAGGGAGCCTTTCATCCGATAACGTTCGTGCAAGCATAGCCATTCAAACATACCGACAAATCAAAATTTGAAATGCGATTATTTCAGTCCGAGGGACGCGAGGTAATCGTAGCTCTTTTTAAGGCAGAGGAAGGGATCCTCGCCGTAGGTGCCGTCGAGCTCGACGAAGCCGTAGAGCGTACCGATCTCCTTGGCGACCTTAACGATGTCCTCGTAGTTCATATTGCCCGAGCCGACGGGGGCGTAGTGCGCCTTGCGTTCGGGAATGTCGAAGACCATATCCTTCAGGTGAAGGAAGCGTGCGCGGTCGGCGTTGTCACGAAGGAACTTCACCGGGTCTGCGCCGCCGGCCTGGACCCAGAAAAGGTCGACCGTAAGACCAAAGAGGTCAGCGGGCATAGCGTCAAGGATCTGATCCATCAGGATGGGGTGATCCTTTTCGCGGCGGCCGAACTCCACATGGTGGTTGTGGTACATAAAGCCAAGACCTGCGGCCTTCAGCTTTTCGAGTGCGGGACGAAGCTGAGCGAGATAGCCCATCATATCCTCCTCGGACATTTCGTAGAAGTTCGGGAAGCAGCCGAGTCCCACGTACTTGCAGTCCATAATTTCGTGCTCGCGGATGACCTGCTCGGTCTCGTTCACGATGCGCTCAAAGGGCGTGTGCGTAAGGGCGATGGTAAGGCCGTACTTCTTGCATTTCTCGGCGATCCATTCGGGGGTATACTCGCAGGAAACGCCCGAGAGGTGGATGGAGGTATAGCCGATCTCGGCCACCTTTTTGAGAGTTTCTTCAAACTCCTCGAGATTTTTGGTAAACGCACGAAGCGTGTAAAGCTGTGCACCTAAGATCATGGTGTGCTCCTTACTTCAGGCCGTAACGCTCGGAGAGGAACTTGTAGCTTCTCTTCATGCAGTCGAAGGGATCTGCGCCGTAGCAGCTGTCAAGCTCTACGAAGCCGTACTCCACGTCGGTCTTAAGGCAGGCCTCGATGATGCGGTCGTAGTTCATGTTACCCTCACCGATGGGTGCGATACGGGGACCCTTCTTGGGCTTGCCGTTCTCGTCGATCTCAAGGAAGTTGATCATATCCTTGAAATGTACGCAGTGGGTGCGGCCCGCAAGCTTTTCCAGCCACTGTGCGGGGTCGCCGCCGCCGGCCTGTACCCAATAGGTGTCCAGCGTGAAGCCCAGCTTATCGATCGGGAAGCGGTCGCACATATCGTCGATGTAAAGCTTGCCGGTCTCGGGGTATCTGGCAAACTCCATGTCATGGTTGTGGTAGCAGAAGAGAAGACCGGCGTCGGCGATCTTGTTTACCGCCTCGGGGATCTGCTCGATGAACTCGCCGTACTTGGTGAGCATAGCCGGAGCGGCGCCCAGACCGATGTACTTACAGTCCATCTTCTTGTGGAACTCGATGGTTGCCTCGGTGTCATTCAAGATCTTGTTGAAATCAAAGTGCGTGATGGCGATCTTCAGACCGTACTCCTTGGCTCTCTCGGCAACCCACTCGGGATCGTAAGCGCAAACGCCGGAAAGCTGGATGGCGGTGAAGCCCATATCGGCCACCTTTTTCATGGTCTCGTCAAGTCCCTCGGTGGTCTTGCAGAAATCTCTGAGTGTGTAGAATTGTGCACCTAAAATCATAGCCGTTGTCTCCTTTTATATGGTTTTGATGATATCCTTCAGGGTGTTTACCGCGCAATCAAACGCCTCGCGCGCGGTGGCGAACTTGTAAAGGCCGATCTTGCTCTCGTCGCCCTTCTGCTCGATGTCAGCCAGCGAGCTGAAAACGGCAAGGTGAGGCTCCAGCGTCAGCACCTCACAGCCCTTGGCCTTGAACTTCGGCAGATACTCGGGAATGTGTCCCTCGCCCTTGCCGGGAGGCACGATGCTGCCGTCTGCCAGCGAGTCCTTGATGTGACCGTAGAATACGTACGGCTCCAGCATTTCCCACGCCTCAAGGGTGTTCTGACCAGCCTGCACGTAGTTGGCGGGGTCAAACACGCACTTGATCTCGGGAACCGCCTTGTGGATCTCAAGGCAACGCGAAGCCACGTCGCCGTAAATGCCCTTTTCGTTTTCGTGGCAAAGCACGACGTCTGTGCCCTTGGTGGTCTCGACGTACTGCGAAAGGCGCTCCATCACAAGGTCACGGTACTCGGGCTTGCCCTCGGTGCCGTAAAAGCTGAACATACGGATGGCCTTGGCACCGAACATCTCGGCGATCTCCACCGTTCTCTTGCAGCGGTCAAGGTCGATCTGGAAGTCATCCGCGATCTTTACCTTGCCGATGGGCGAGCCGATCGACCAGACGGCGATGCCTGCATCGTCAAGCATCTTCTTGTATTCCTTGATCTGTTCGTTGGTAAACTTGGTCACGTTGACCTTGTCGATGGCACGGACCTCAATGAGACCGATGCCGTTTTCGGTGAGCGCGCGGATCTGCTCCGGGAGGCTGTCGCCCGCTTCGTCAGCAAACGCGCAAAGCTTGATTTCTGCCATGGTCTACCTCGCTTATACGCCGGAGAAGGCAGAGAAGCCGCCGTCAACGGGAAGCACAACGCCGGTAACAAAGCTCGACTCGGCGGGGTTGGTGAGGAAGCGGAGTGCGCCAAGAAGCTCGTCGGCATCGCCGAAGCGGTTCATGGGCGTGGAGCGAAGGATCTTGCCGGTTCTTGCGGTGGGTGTGCCGTCCTCGTTAAAGAGAAGCGCGCGGTTCTGGTTGGTTACGAAGAAGCCGGGCGCGATGGCGTTGACACGGATTCCGGTCTCGGCAAAGTGAACGGCCAGCCACTGCGTGAAGTTGGAAACGCCGGCCTTGGCGGCACTGTATGCGGGGATCTTGGTAAGGGGTGTGAAGGCATTCATCGAGGAAATGTTGAGAATGCAGCAGCCCTCCTCGCCGATCATGTCCTTGGCGAACACCTGCGTGGGAAGAAGCGTACCCATGATGTTCAGGTTGAATACAAACTCAAAGCCCGACTTGTCAAGGTTGAAGAAGGTCTTGATATCGTCGCGCGTCTCGTCGCCCGGCTCGAAGGTCTCGTGATCGGTGGTTGCGCGGGGGTTGTTACCGCCGGCACCGTTGATGAGAATGGAGCACTTGCCAAGATCGGCAAGCACCTTGTCGTGAACCTCCTCGATGCAGGCCTTCTCAAGAACGTTGGTCTTGTAAGCCTTTGCCGTACCGCCTGCGGCCTCGATCTCGGCGGCAACGGCTGCGGCTGCCTCCTCGTTCAGGTCAAGGAGAGCTACGGCGTAGCCGTTCTTTGCCATTTCCTTGGCGAAGGACGAGCAGAGAATGCCGCCTGCACCCGTGATGACACAAACTTTTTTCGACATAAGATACCTCTTTCTCCGACGAAACAAGAGTCCGGACTCGTCGGTGTCCATAGTTTTTAATTTAAATATATATTAAAAAAATATATACCCGAATTTATTATACAACACAATTATAGCAAAAAAATTGCATATATTTGCATTTTTTCTTGCAAATGGCGAACTTTTGTGATAAAATAGGGGCATAACGGCAAAAGGAAGCGTTTTTTATGAAGGAAAAACTGTTTAACTATGCGGGTAAGGGCATCAGCGTCGTGCACACAAGGGACGATGCGACGGACGGCTTTGACGTCGGTCTCCACGCCCACCGCAATTATGAATTTTACTATTTTATATCGGGCTCGGGGTGCTACGCCGTCGAGGGTACCGAGTATTCGCTGGAGCCGGGCTGTGTGCTGGTGATGCGAGAGGGCGAGGCGCACACCGCGCACATTTACGGCGCGCCCTACGAGCGCATCTGCATTCATTTCGCGCCCGAGACCATGCCGCTGCTTGAGACCGAAATTCGCGAGCTTTACCGCGCGCGTCCCCTGGGAAAGGGCAACCAATTCAGACCCGACGAGCGCTCGTCCGCCTTTCTCTCGGCCTGCATGGAGCGGCTTTGCCGCGACTGTGAACGCGAGGGCTACGAGGACCGCGCGCGCACGGTGCTGGGTATGCTGCTTTTGGAGCTTTATCGCCTCAAGCAAAGCGCACCGATCGTGACCGAGAGCGAGCGCGAGGGCGTGGCCATAGGCGACGCCGAGGCACGCGGAAACGCCGAGACCGTCCGCAGGATCCTGGCCTACATCAACGAAAATCTGACCACCATCAAGAATCTGGACGTGCTGGAGCAGGAATTCTTCTTCAGCAAATCGTACATAAATCGCATCTTCAAGCGAGCCACGGGCTCGTCGGTCTGGGACTACATCGTGCTCAAGCGCCTTCTCTTGGCGCACGCGCTTCTTAAGGAGGGTAAGCAGGCCAGCATCGTGGCCTCCGAGTGCGGATTTTTCGATTATTCCTCCTTTTATCGCCAGTACCGCCGCCGCTTCGGCGTTTCCCCCCAAAGCGCGAAAAAGAAAAATTGAAGTTTAACGAAGAGGAACGTGGGGCTCTGCCCCAAACCCCGCCACCTTTAAAAAGGTGGACGAAACTTTTGCACAGGGCAAAATGGGTTTGTATATTACGGAGCCCGAACGGTAACGTGAAAACGATGTGCGGTCAATTATCCGAGTCATTTTGAGACCTTCTCACGCGTGAGAAGATCTCAGGCGCGCAAGGCCTGCAAGCCGAAAAGAGA
>CAJGDZ010000137.1 GCA_904502055.1 uncultured Clostridia bacterium
ATCTCCGCCTATACCTCCAAGCTTATCATAAGCAACACCGATTTCACGGGCAACGGCGGAATCAGCGAGACGGACGATCCTGACTACTCCCACCTGTTCTATCTTGAAGATAGCAGCCTTGATCTGACGGGTGGTAAGATCACGGGCAATGCCGCGGATAAGCTCTTCTATTTTGAAGATTCCAAAGCCGACATCCATGGTGTTACCATCACCGATAATGCGTCTGTAGTTCTTGACGTTGATAACGATAGCGAAAAGGTTACTCTGACAGAATGTGTTCTCGGTAACAATAGCCCCATTAAATACGACGAAGATGTTATAGTGGACGAAGCGGGTACGCTAGTGCTCAACGATTGCGAGCTTGGTGACACCACCTTTGAAGACAGGGCGATGGTTTCGGGCGTAGGCTCCATCTTCGGTGAAGGCTCTCTGACTACGATCTTTGTGATTATCGCTTTGATCGATTCGGTTGTTTCGATCTATATGATCGTTCTTTACAAAAAGAAAAATGCAGTTTCTGCCAAGGTCACAGAAACGGAAGATCAAGACTAATTGGATCCAAAACAAAGGGTGTGCGAGAAATCGCACACCCTTTTTTGAAATTCTTTTTGGTTTTTTTCGGATTTGTAACACATTTGTAACGCCCGCTGTGATAAAATTACCGGGTTATAATAAAACAGAATACGAAAAGCGTATTCAGAAAGAGTAATGCATATGAAAAAACCCTTTTTCCGTTTATCCGCACTTGTACTTTCCTTGGTTATGCTGCTGACGGTTCTCGTCGGCTGCCATAATCCCGTCGGCGATCCCGATGTTACGGATCCCACCGATCATTCCACAGCTGCGGATTCCATTCAAATAACGACTACGATCTATGAGATCGCCAAGCACGGCAATCTGATCCTGTATATGTACGGCTCAGACCTTTACGGCAAAGGCTTTGAGCACGGCGACATTGTTGAGATCGCGATCGGCGAGAAAACGTGGGAGGCTCCGCTTTGCACAAGCTACAGCGACGTCGATAACGGCGAGGTCGTTTTGCGCGCGATCGGCGAGACGGATGGAGTCGTTCTCGCGATCAATATGGGAGACTTTGCTACCACCGCCGGCATTGCGAAAAAGACCGCGATCGAGCAAGAGCCGGGCTACCGTTGGGATTATCTGACGGAATCCCCCGTTGAGATTACGATCACCATGAAGCAAGAGGGCGGCTACCGTGAAGAGTGGCTTATCCGCCAGTTGGTTCGTACCAATGAGCGCGCCGACTATGCCCACCTTAGTGACGAAGCCTTTGCCAACTTCCGTGCGATCGAAACCGCGGGTATGGGTAAGGGTGTGCTGTACCGTTCCTCCTCTCCCATCAATCCCGCATACGGACGCAACACCTATGCGGACAAGGCGGCAAGGGATGCAGGTATTGCAACCGTTGTAAACCTGGCTGACCCGTCCAACACGTACGAGGGCACGGAGAATACCTATTACAGCACCTGCAAGGTAGCCTATGTGAATTTGGGAATGGATGTTCTCTCCGAGGCAACCCTGAACGGCCTGGCAGAGGGGATGCGCTTTATCATTGACAACGTCGGACCGTATCTGATCCATTGCAACGAAGGAAAAGACCGCGCCGGCTTTGTAAGCGCCCTGCTTGAATGTCTTATGGGGGCAACGCTTGACGAGGTGATCAACGATTACATGCTCACCTACTACAACTACTACGGAGTGGAGAAGGGCAGCGAGCAATACGATGCCATTGTAAAGAACAATCTCGTCAAGGTGCTGGAGACCGCCTTCAAGGCAGATGATGTTTACAAGGCAGATCTTGCCGCGGAAGCCGCAGCCTTCCTTATGGAGGATGCAGGACTTACGGCAGATGAGGTGGCCGCACTCAAGGGAAAGCTGACCATTACGTTGCAGGAGGTCTATGATGCGGGCAAAAATTATGCCGCCCTGCTCGGTGATCACGAGAACGTATACGTTCGGATCGAAAGCAACGGAAAGCTTCTGGAGGAAGATTATTATGACCGACAGTACTCCTACTTTTTCCTTGATTCCGAATATATGGATATCGGATTTGATTATGCGGCACTTAAAACGGACCATTCTCAATACGACTGCTATGATGGGGACTATTCGTACATTGTAATTCTTGATCCGAACGGTATGGTCGATATGGAGGCGCTCTTTGCCGCAGAAGGAGAGAGAGGCCTCGTCTCGTCGGAGGTTCTTGATGATTCCACCACCATCATCGTAAAAGACGGCGTTATTATCGTAAGCTTCACCGCCGACCTCGAGGATATCGTGTTAATCGGCGATGGCGTGGTTTCCTGCGTGGAAACGTATACGCTTGACGCAAAGACCCGTGAGATAATCTCCATAAAGACGGTTTATACCTACGAGGACGGAACGGCTGAAGAGGGTACCGTTACCATCACCCGTGACGTAGAGGCACCCGAAGGCGCGAAGCCCTTCCTTGCCTACGAGCAGGAGACCGAGAATTTACGTACCATCACCGTGGTTTCCAATCCCGGTGCCGAGAACGAAAAGACCGACGTCATTCGTACGCCCAAGGGGCTGAAGGTCTCTTTCTCTCCCGACTGGAGTGTTGGTAAGCTTTTTGAAGCGTATAGCGATGCCGCTTGCACTCAGCCCGTTTCGGAATTGCCCGACACGAATGCCGATGTTACCATCTACATAAAGTGGGACGAATAAATGAATTCATCCCCGGCAATTGCCTCTCCCATACGTATGCGTACGGCGAGGAGGCAGGGAGGACAAGGTTTTAAGGTCGATTTGTAACACATTTGTAACGCTCACCATGTTAAAATACGCGCGTAACAGTGAAACGGTGTATACCGCATCATCCAAACAAGAAAGGAACACATGATGAAAAAAATTATTGCAATGATTACGGTCGTTTGTATACTGGCAAGTGCACTTTGTGTGACTGCGTTTGCCGCCCCCGACCTTTTCAGGGAAGTCGTTATTAGCGTAAGAGCGCTGAAAAATGACGACACGCTCGAGGTCATCGGTGAATTTTCGGATTTTGACGAGGGCTGGAACGTCGCGATGGATATCGCCGAAAGCCCGAATGATATGGAAGACAACAGCTACGACCGCATTGTGGTTGACCTTTGGGCAGACTGGAACGCCGATTACGGTTGGTTCACCGACGATATTTTACAAGGCGACGGCTTTGTGTGCCGTGCCATCTATTTCCCCGAGGATGCAAGAGTCACCCTCAATATGAACGGTCACACCATCAACCGTGGCTTAACCCAAGCTCAGGACAACGGTGAGGTCATGTTCATTGCCGAGTGTGCTGACGTTATTATTAACGACGGTACGATCACCGGCGGCTTTAGTGAAAACGGAGTCGGCGGTATCCATATCGACGAGGACGCGTCGGTGGTGCTGAACAACGTGAACGTCACCGAAAACGCTGTTACGGCCGACGATGGCGCGGGTATTGCCGTATACGAGGATGCTACGCTGATTATGAACAGAGGAAGCATTTCGAATAACATCTCGCACCACTACATATCCGACTCTTTTAACATCACCATTCATCCCTACGGCGCACTGTATGTAAACGATGCTACGGTAGTGCTGAACGAGGTGACCCTTGACGGCAACCTGACCACGGACAGAAAAGCACAGGGCGTGGCGATCTATGCTACTGACAGCAACGTAACGATGACGGATTGTACGCTGTCGGGCAATGCGGTGGATTCGAATGAGAGCGAGAACGCAGAATCTGTGATTGCCGCCTACGACTCCAAGCTTATTCTGACCAATACTAACTTTACAGGTAATGTCTCGAAGGCTAACAATGGCAACACGCGCCTGTTTTATCTGGAAGACAGCCGCCTTACCATGCAGGGGGGTAAGATCACAGGGAATGGCCCCGCGGAATTGTTTGGCGTTTTGGATTCCGAGGCCGAGTTCAAGCGTGTCACGATCACCGATAACGCTTCGGGCGTCCTCTCCGTGAACAACGACAGCCAAAAGGTTACGATGACGGAATGTACCCTTGGCAACAATACGCCGAGCACAAGAAATCCGGAGATCCTGGTGGCAACCAAGGGAACCTTGGTGATGGCCGACTGCAAGCTTGGGGATTCTACGTTCAACGACAAGACGCTTGTGGAGTTTGTCAACGGCGTGCGCGGCAGGGCGATGTCTGCCTCCCTTTTCGGAGAAGGCTCGCTGGCTATGATCGTTGCGTTCGTGGCCCTGATCGTCTCGGTGGCTTCGATCGGTATGGTCAGTGCCTCGAAAAAGAAGAAGGCGGCCCTCGCGACGGCAGAGGAGGACGAATAAATCACAGAAAAAAGGTGCGGAAAAAATCTGCACCTTTTTTATTTTTTTTTGCTTTTTCGGTCGATTTGTAACACATTTGTAACGCTCCCTTTGCTATAATAAATCAAATATATTATTTTATATATTTAATTATGCATATTTGTTTCTTTTGTGTTGAAATATCCGCACTTTTACCGCTTGCGATGGGAGGCTTTTATGAGTATCAACGCGGTTCCGGGCGTGTTTTTGCAATTACAGTCCGGCGAATGTATAGGTATGACCGATCTTGTTCATACCAACGACGGCTTTTGGATGGTCTGCAAGTCCGTATCCGAGATGCTGGCGCAAAAAGGCATCCTTGATTTTCCGGATGC
>CAJGDZ010000138.1 GCA_904502055.1 uncultured Clostridia bacterium
ATAATCGTATTCATTATAGCACAGTCCTCTATTTTTGTCAACCGCGCCTTCTCGATTTTTGGTTTTTCTCCAAATTTGTCAAAAAAAGCAAAAAGAGGACTTGACAAAATGGGCAGGGTGTGCTATAATCACCTCACAATCGCATAGATCAGGGGTGCTGACAAGGTCGGCTGAGACGGAAGAAATTCCGAACCCTTTAACCTGATACGGATAATACCGGCGTAGGAAGATGATGCAAGGGCAACGTTTGTTGCCGTATAATTGTGATTTCAGCCTCACGGGATGCCGTGAGGTTTTTTTGGTGGCTTTAAGGCAAAAGCGGCGGAATTACCGGTGTTTCGGTGCTTTTGTGTCCTGCAAACGGTCTCCGCTCTATGCGTAGAAAGGACTTTTATGAAACTCAACATTCGTCGTATGACTCTTTCCGCCGTGATGCTGGCGCTGGCCACCGTGCTTGCGCTTGTGTGCGCGCTCATTCCGTTTCTCAATCTGCCCTTTGGCGGCTGTATCACCATTGCCAGTGCGCTTCCCATCGTTATTGTTTCCTATATGTATGGGGTCAAGCACGGTGTGTTTACCTCGTTGGCCTTTGCGCTGATCCAGATCGTGTGCGATCTGCTTTTGGGGCATTCGTCGGTCATCCTGGCGCTCTTTACGCCGGGCAGTGACAGCTTTGGCGGCTTTACTATGGCTATTTTCGTTCTGCTTCTGGACTACATTCTGGCCTATAGCGTGTTGGGCCTTGGCGGCATTTTCCGCGAAAAGCTCGGCAAGGGCGCGGCTCTTTCGCTCGGCGCGGCCGTGGCGCTGGCT
The DNA here is from genome assembly GCA_904502055.1 of uncultured Clostridia bacterium. Classification (GTDB taxonomy): domain Bacteria; phylum Bacillota; class Clostridia; order Oscillospirales; family CAG-272; genus RGIG8775. Next base: position 814 of record CAJGDZ010000138.1, read on the forward strand.
CTGCGCTACGTGGCGCACGTCATTTCGGGTGCCATCTTCTACGGCGCGTGGGCCGAGTGGTTCTTTACCGATACCGTGGTGGCTGAGTGGGCGATCAGCGGTTGGATCATGGAGCACCTGAGCGGCGGCACGCTGGCATTGGTTTACTCGCTGATCTATAATGCCTGCTATATGCTCCCCGAGATCGTGATCACCGCCGCCCTTGCCCTCGTTGTGGCACGCATTCCCAACATTAAAAAGATCGAAGCGTAATTGCTTCAAATTTTGATTTGTCCGTGCAAACGTTTTTGTGGAACTTTTTTCAAAAAGTTCCCCGCCGGAGGCACGTTTCCCTTGCAAACAAAACGTCTCGCCAAACTTCAATTTATAGGTATAAGAAAGCCTCGGTGAATACCGAGGCTTTTGTGTTATTTCTTGCGCCAGGCGCGGGGGCTGAACAGAATGAGAACGGGGAAGATCTCAAGGCGTCCTGCGAGCATGTCCAAAATCAGCACGATCTTGGAGAGAGGGCTGAAGATGGTGTAATTGCAGGTCGGTCCTGCGGCATCGAGGCCGGGGCCGATGTTGTTCATTGCTGAAAGCGCCGCTGTGAAGGTGGTCTCGAAGGAATGGCCGTCGATGGCCAGCACAAGGGTGCTGAAAATGAGCAGAATGACATAGGCGGCCAGGTACGCGCCGGTGTTGGACACCACCTGCTCGTCGACGGTCTTGCCGTTGACACGAATGACCTGCACACGGCTGGGCTGTAGGATGCGCGCGATGTTCCGCTTGAGATTTTTAAAAAGCAAAAGGACGCGCGAGCATTTCATGCCGCCGCCCGTGCTTCCCGCACAGGCACCGATCACCATCAAAAGCAAGAGCACCGTTTTGGAGAAGGTGGGCCACAAATCGAAGTCCGTGGAGGCGAAGCCGGTGGTCGTCACAACGGTTGCCACCTGGAAGGCGGCGTGGCGGACGGTCTCGCCAAGGGTGTCAAACAGATGCCGTGTATTGAGTGCAATGAGAGCGATCGCGCCCACGACCATACCGATATACATCCGGAGCTCCTCGTCGCGGAAAACGCTTTTGAGCTTGCCGAGAAGCATCAGATAGTAGCAGCTGAAATTGACACCGAACAGCAGCATAAAGATAGTGGTGACGTTTTGGATATAAGGGGAGTAAGACGCCATACTGTCATTTTTGATGCCAAAGCCGCCCGTGCCCGCGGTGCTCAGCGAGGCGCAGAGCGCGTCAAACAGAGGCATATCTCCGAAAAGAAGAAAGATAAAATTGGCGACCGTCAGCGCGATATAGGTCAGATACAGAACGCGCGCGGTCTTTCGGAGGCTGGGAACCAGCTTGCCGACCTCGGGACCCGGGCTTTCCGCGCGGAACAGATGCATGGTAAAGCCCTCGTTCCGTCCGCCCGTCGGCAAAAGTGCCAGCAAAAAGACCAGCACACCCATACCGCCCAGCCAGTTGCTGAAGGAACGCCAATACAACGCCCCTCTTGAGAGAGCCTCCACGTCGGCTACGACCGATGCGCCCGTGGTCGAGAAGCCCGAAACCATCTCAAAAAGCGCGTCGAGAAAGCCGGGGATCTCACCCGAGAGCCAGAAGGGAAGGCAGCCGAAAAAGCTGATGACGATCCAGCTGCTTCCGACGCAGATCAGGCCCTCGCGGATGTAAAAATCACGTTTGGCTCCGCGCGATATAAGCGCCAGGAGCGCGGCGACCGCGGCGGTAAGCGCCATGCTTACGGCAAAGGATACGGCGGTTTTGGCGGTGCCGTCAAGCAGGCAGATGATCATCGCAGGGATCATAAAGACCGCCAAAATGGCAAGGATCAGCGCGTGAAAGCGCCCCATCATTTTATAATTCATGGTTAATCCTCAAAAATATCGTTGAAGTGGTGCAGGATCTCGCCGCCCGACACCACGACCACCACGTGGTCGCCCACAAGAAAGCTGGAGTCGCCATTGGGAATCTCCACGTCCTTGCCGCGCGTAATGCAGGCTACGAGAATGTTTTTCTTGGTTTTGAGCTTCTTGAGCGGCTCGCCGCAATGAAGGGCGCTCTTGTCGATCGGGAACTCCACCGCCTCGGCCTGGCCGTCGGCAATGGTGTGAATGGTGAGCGCGGCACCGGTCTGATTCTGCATGGCTCGCACATAGCGCACGATGGTGTTACAGCAAAGCTTGCGCGGGCTGACAATGCTTCCCACGGGAAGCGTGTCGATGAGCGCGGTGTTTTCCATACGCCCGAGCTTGGTGATGGTGGCGGGAATGCCGTTGCCGGCACCCCAGAGCGAAAGGATGATGTTCATCTCGTCAAGTCCCGTGAGCGCTACCAGTGCGTCACAGTCGGCAAAGCGCTCGCTTTCCAGCGTCTCGCGCTCGCCCGCGTCGCCGTGAATAATGTCGGCGTTTGGCAAAAGCTCGGCCAGCTGTAGGCAACGCTTTTCGTCCTTTTCGAGGATCTGGACGGAAATACGGTTTTTCAAAAGGCGTTCGGCCAGATAATAGCTGATGGTGCCGCCGCCCGCCAGAAGCACGCGCTTCGCACGGTGCGTGACGATGCCAAGGCTCTTGAGCAGCGCGGTCAGGTTGTCGGTGGGAGCGGTGACAAAGAGGCGGTCACCCTCCTCCAGTATAAAGGAACCGTCGGGCGTGATACATACGCCGTCTCGCAGCACCGCGCAAACGAGGATCTTGCACTTTACGATGCTCGAGATCTCGGCCAGCGAGCGGTGACAAAGCTTGCTGTCCTCCTCGATCTTGAGCTCCACGATCTCCACGCGTCCCTTGGCAAAGGAATCGCGTCCCAGAAAGGCAGGGAATTTGAGCAGACGCTCGATCTCAATGGCGGTCTGGTGCTCGGGATTGAAGATCATGGAAAGCGCGAACTCATCGCGCATGGCGTAGGCCTGCTCGGTGTATTCCGGGTTGCGGATGCGCGCAATGGTGTGCAGTGTGGGACAGAGCTTGTGCGCGGTCATACAGCAAAGAAGGTTGACCTCGTCCGAGCCCGTGGCGGCGATCAAAAGATCGGCGTCCTTCACACCGGCCGCTATAAGCGTGGGCATAGTGGCGCAGTTGCCCTCGACGGTCATCACGTCAAGCCGCCCCAGAATGCCCGAAAGAGCGTGGGGGTCGTTATCGATCAGCGTAAGGTCATAGCCCTCGCCCGAAAGCTCGGCGGCGATGGTTTCACCGACCTTACCGTTTCCTGCAATCAGAATTTTCAAATGCTTCATCTCCTTGTGGGATGGTTGCCGCGCGGCGGCGTCCACTTGATTTTGTTCTTATATTATAGCATTTATGCGAAATTTTGTCAATAAGCAGGCGTTTGTCAACAAAAGTCGAAGGAAAGGGAATAAAAAAGGGTTAAATTTTCAAAAAGGGGTTGACAAGCAAAAAAGAACGTGATATAATATTTAGGCATCTAAAGGAAAGCTCTGCCGGAATGGCGGAACTGGCAGACGCCCGGGACTTAAAATCCCGTGATACGAAAGTATCGTACGGGTTCGATTCCCGTTTCCGGCACCAAATTTTAATATCGCGGGGTAGAGCAGCCTGGTAGCTCGTCGGGCTCATAACCCGGAGGTCGTGAGGTTCAAATCCCACCCCCGCAACCAAAAAGAAAGCAACCCAATCGGGTTGCTTTTCTTTTTGCTCGCAGGACGGGATTTGAGGCACCACTCCCTCCGACCGCCTGCGGCGGCGGAGGGAGTGGGTTAGCGCCGCAGAAAAGCCACCGATGTGGCTTTTCGAGAAGCGGTGGAGCGGGAGCAAGGAGCCGAAGGAGCGAGCTTGCGAGCGACACGCGGCGACTA
>CAJGDZ010000139.1 GCA_904502055.1 uncultured Clostridia bacterium
CAGCTTGTTGCGCTTAACCGTGTTTCCAAGACCGTTAAAGGTGGTCGTATCGCAAGATTCGCAGCGCTTATGGTAGTCGGTGACGGTAACGGTCACGTAGGCTACGGTCTCGGAAAGGCAGCCGAGGTTCCCGAAGCAATCCGCAAGGGAATTGAAGATGCAAAGAAAAATATGATCGAGGTTTCTCTCAAGGGTAATACCATTCCCCACGAGGTGATCGGTGTGTTCGGTGCAGGTAAGGTTCTTCTTAAGCCTGCTGCACAGGGTACCGGTATCATCGCAGGTGGTAAGATCCGTATGGTGCTTGAGCTTGCAGGTATCAAGAATATCCGTGCTAAGTGCCTTCGTTCCAACAACCCCACCAACGTGGTTAAGGCAACCATTGAGGGTCTTCGTGAGCTCAGAACCGCTGAGGAAGTTGCAAAGATCCGTGACCTCAGCGTAGAGCAGATCAAGGGCTAAGGAGGAAGCAACATGAAAAAGGTTACACTTGTCAGAAGTCTTATCGGTTGCCTTCCGAACCAGATCGCCACTGCTAAGTCTCTCGGATTCCGCAAGATCGGCGACAGCATCGTAGCAAAGGACGACGCTGTTCTTGCCGGCAAGATCAAGGTGATCGCTCACCTTGTCAAAGTTGAAAACGTCTAAGGAGGAAGCAACATGAAACTGAATGAACTTTCACCCGCTGAAGGCTCTGCAAAGGCTGCATGGCGTAAAGGCAGAGGCCCCGGTTCGGGTAACGGCAAGACCGCAGGAAAGGGTCACAAGGGTCAGAATGCTCGCTCCGGCGGCGGTGTAAGACCCGGTTTTGAGGGCGGACAGCTTCCGCTTTACAGAAAGCATCCCAAGAGAGGCTTCAACAATAAGTTCGCAACCAACTATGTGATCGTAAACCTTGATAAGCTTAACTGCTTCGAGGACGGCGCAGTTGTGGACATGGAGGCACTTCTTGAGAAGAAGATCATCCGCAAGACGCTTGACGGACTTAAGGTTCTCGGCGGCGGAGAGATCACCAAGAAAGTAACTGTTAAGGCAAACGTCTTCTCGGCATCTGCCAAGGAGAAGATCGAGGCCGCAGGAGGAAAGGTAGAGGTGGTATAAGGATGTTTCAGACGCTAAAGAATGCTTGGAAGATTGCCGACCTTAAGAAAAAGCTTCTCTTCACATTGCTTATCGTCATCCTGTACCGCTTGGGTGCTCAGATTCCCGTACCGTATATCAACGCTGAGCTTCTTGAAAATAGCGCAAGCTATTTCGTTGGTATTTTCGAGTATATGAACTGGCTGTCGGGTAGTGCGTTGTCTCAGGCAACACTCTTTGCCCTTTCGGTCAGCCCGTATATTACCGCATCCATTATCGTTCAGCTGCTTTGCGTCGCCATTCCCGCACTGGAGAGACTCTCCAAGGAAGGCGAGGCAGGCAAGAAGAAGATCACGGCAATCACCAGATATGTGACGGTTGGTCTTGCTCTTGTAACCAGCTTCGGTTATATGAAGCTTCTTGATTCGGGCATGGGCTCGGGTCAGAGCTTCCTTGTTGAGGGTGCCGGTGTATTTGCTAAGATCGTAATCGTTGCTTGCTACTGTGCTGGTGCATCTCTGATTATGTGGCTGGCAGAGAAGATCAACGAGTTCGGTATCGGCAACGGTATCTCTATGATCCTGTTTGCTAACATCATTGCCGGTGCTCCTACGCTGGTTACCAGCCTTTGGGGCATGATCGTAGGTGCTAAGCACCTTGCAGTTGGCATTATTCTCGGCGTTGTTTCGCTTGCCATCACGCTGGCTGTTGTTGTGTTCATCGTGCTGGTTAACGATTCCGAGAGAAGAATTCCGATCCAGTATGCAAAGAAGGTGGTTGGCCGAAAGATGTACGGTGGTGCTAACACCAACCTTCCTCTGAAGGTCAATATGTCGGGCGTTATGCCGATCATCTTTGCAAGCTCGATCGTTTCGATCCCCGCAACGATCGGTGCATTCTTCCCGAACGTAAAGTGGCTCAAGTGGTTGACCGATTACCTCAGCTATGATTCTTGGGTTTATATCGTTCTTTACCTGATTCTGATCGTGGCGTTTGCTTACTTCTACATTTTGATCTCCTTCAATCCTGTGGAGACGGCAAACAACATTCAGAATAACGGCGGTGCGATCCGCGGCGTTCGTCCCGGTAAGCCCACGGTTGAGTTTATCACAAAGATCCTGAACCGTATCACGCTCATCGGCGCTCTGTTCCTGTGCATCGTTGCAGGACTGCCCATGATCATCAATGCCGTATTCCAGGGACAGTTCACGGGTCTTGCATTCGGCGGTAACTCGCTTCTGATCGTTATCGGCGTTGCTCTTGAGACCTTCCGTGATCTTGAAGCACAGATCACACTTCGCAACTACAAGGGCTTCCTTGATTGATGCGAATCTGGTGTGGAGGAAACGTATGAATCTGATTTTGATGGGTGCTCCGGGTGCGGGCAAAGGCACGCAGTCCGAGAAAATTTCGACCAAATGGAACATTCCCGCGGTTTCTACGGGTGATATGCTTCGCGCAGCCATCCGTGAGGGAAGCGAGCTGGGACAGACAGCTAAGGGCTATATGGATGCCGGACAGCTGGTTCCGGATAGTGTAGTGATCGGAATCATCAAAGAATATCTTGCATCGGATGTTTGCAAGAACGGATTTATTCTTGACGGTTTTCCCCGATCGATCCCCCAGGCCGAGGCGCTGGAGGAGATGGGCGTGAAGATCGACAAGGTGTTGAGCATCGAGGTGAAGGATGAAACCATCATCGAGCGAATGAGCGGACGCAGAGTTTGCTCGGGATGTGGTGCATCGTACCACGTCAAATACAATCCTTCCGAAAAGGAAAATGTCTGCGATAAATGCGGCAAATCGCTGTATATTCGTGATGACGATGCCGCAGACACAGTTAAGAAACGACTGGACACGTATCATAGTCAGACTGAGCCGCTCAAGGCTTTTTACGAAAAGAAGGGAGTCCTTGTTTGCGTAGAGGGACAGGAGAAGGTCGAGGATACGACGGCGCTCGTTTTTGCGGCGCTTGAGGCGTAAGGATATGATACAGGTCAAAAATCAAAACCAGATCGTAGCGATGAAGGAAGCGGGACGTATCACCGCGCAGGCACTGCTTGCGGCGCGTGAGTGCGTTCGCGAAGGGGTAAGCACCTATGAGATCGATCAGGTGATTCGAAACACCATCGAGCGCGCAGGCGCAAAGCCCTCCTTCCTCGGCTACGCCGGATTTCCCGGATCGGCGTGCATCAGCATCAACGATGAGGTCATTCACGGAATTCCTTCCAAAACAAGGATTCTGAAGGAAGGCGACATTGTTAAGATCGATGTGGGCGCATTTTATAAGGGATATCACGGAGACAGCGCAAGAACCATCCCGGTTGGTAAGGTGAGTGAGCAAGCGCTCCGCCTGATTGAGGCTACGGAAAAAAGCTTCTGGGCAGGCATCGCGCAGGCACAGGCCGGAAACCGAGTGGGTGATATCGGACACGCGATCGAAAGCTGTGTGCAGGAATACGGCTACAGTGCGGTAAGACGCTATGTGGGACACGGAATCGGACACGAGCTTCACGAGGCACCCGATGTGCCGAACTTTGGAACCGCGGGCAGAGGCGTTCGGCTGTGCAACGGCATGGTTATTGCCGTGGAGCCGATGATCAACGTCGGTGTTTGTGATGTAAAGGAAATGAGCGATGGTTGGACGGTCAAGACCGCTGACGGAAAGCTCTCCGCCCATTACGAAAACACAGTTGCCATCACCGCAGACGGCGTTCTTGTTCTGACTGAGGCTTAATGCAGATCAAACGTAATCGGAAGGAATGGAGGGATTTTTTTGCCGAAGGATGACGTAATCGAATTTGAGGGTGTCGTTGTGGAAGCAATGCCCAACGCGACCTTCAAGGTCAAGCTGCCGAATGAGTACATTGTAACGGCTCATATTTCCGGTAAGCTGAGAATGAACTATATCAAGATTCTGCCCGGCGATAAGGTAACGGTTGAGGTTTCCATTTATGACCCCAGCAAAGGCCGTATCACGTGGCGTGCTAAGTAAGAAGAAAGGAATGGTAACACAGAATGAAAGTAAAACCATCCGTAAAGAAGATTTGCGAGAAATGCAAAATCATTAAGAGAAAAGGCAAAGTAATGGTTATTTGCGAAAACCCCAAGCACAAGCAGAGACAGGGTTGATCGCATCCAATATCAAACAGAGAGGTGAAATAGAGAATGGCTCGTATAGCTGGTGTTGATATTCCAAATGCCAAGCGCGTTGAGATCGCCCTTACCTACATTTACGGTATTGGACGCAAGAGCGCAAATGATATCCTTGAAAAGACAGGTATCAATCCTGATACCCGTGCAAAGGATCTGACTGAAGAGGAGATTGCAAAGCTCCGTGACGTAATTGAAAACGATTACACCGTGGAAGGTGACCTTCGCCGTGATGTTGCACTCAACATCAAGAGAATGGTCGAGATCAACTGCTACCGCGGTATCCGTCATAGAAAGGGTCTCCCCGTAAGAGGACAGAGAACCAAGACCAATGCAAGAACCAGAAAGGGTCCTGCAAAGACCATCGCTAACAAGAAGAAGTAAAGGAG
>CAJGDZ010000140.1 GCA_904502055.1 uncultured Clostridia bacterium
GTATTGCTAAAACTCCAAGAGATAATTACCCGTTTGGGATTATTTCGATATACAAAAAGCTCTGCTTTGGCAGGACTTTTTGTTTTCGTCCTGTTTGCTTTGGGTGAAATATATGGTATAATATAAACAATTGATAAACTTGAATTAAAACACAGGGAGAAAGGCAGATATGAAAAAAATCGGGTTTGTGTTGGTTTTGGCGCTTACACTCGCGTTGCTTTGTAGCTGTGGTGGATATATCAAGAGTTATTCTGCAACCATTTTAATTACTTCATGTCAGGGCGATGAGGCAAGTATGGAATTTCATACCTTTAAGGGTACGTATAATTTCAAATTAAGAAGAGACGGGGACGCTGAGCATACGCTTGATCTTGAGGCAAGCCTTGGTGAAGGAGAGATGAACGTTTATATCGGTGTTGACGGTGAAAAGGAACTGCTTCGTACAGTCAAGGGTGGAGAATCCTACGATGAAGTGATTACACTTCATGATAAATACGATGACGAAAAAGCGATATACGTTATTCTCGAATCGACAGGTAAGTGCGTGGACGGTGATTTCGAGTTTGAGTACAATTGATTTGAGTATGGAGAGTGCTATGGATAAAAAGAAAATCGAGCCGTGGAGGATCTCGCTTTTTGTTATCGCGGTGGCATTTATCATAGGTATGTGGGTGAAAAAAGACATAGCAGAGATATACGCCACAGTGCCCGCCGAGCAGGTCGTGCCGCTGATTGTAACCACGGTCGCGGTCTCCCTAGTAAAGGTGGCGGTCATTGCCTTGGGAATCTATATTATTCAATGGATTGCCAAAAAAATAAAGACGAAATAAATCGGTTCCCGATTGGCGGATTCAATAACGATCTTTATGAAAAAAGCACTGCAGATGCAGTGCTTTTTGTATTTAGTCTTGCTCTTTAAAATTCAAAACGGTGGCCGTGTCCACGTAGAGTCCGTTTTCGTAGGCGTGGCCGTCATTTTGGATCTCGTTGTTTGCCCATGTAATGTTGCGGGCGTTGGAAACGTAGGCGTTGCCCCAGCCCACGCGCCGTGGCTTGGTGGTGGGAAGGGTATTGGAATTGAGGAATTGGTTGTTCCTCACGATGATGTCCTCGGCCGAGAAGAGCGCGAAGGCCGAGCCCGTGGAGCCGTCCACTACGTTGTTTTCCACAAGGACGTTGCGGATGACGTAGCCGTCGGCGGGATAGAAGTCGGAGGGGTTCTTGTCAACACCTGCCACCACCGCAAAGCTTGCGGGGTCACGGCCTGCGGTGTTGCAGCGCGTCATCGTGTTGCCGCGAATGACTACGTTTTCCACACCGGAGCCGATGTGCCAGCGATCCCAACGCGTTACCATGGTGAGGATCAGCGAGGGGTAAGCGAAGTTGTCAAAGGTGTTGTTCTCGATCGTTCCGTTGCCAAGACCGATGTAAAGCGCGTGGCAAAGCCCGCCGCCGAAGGAGTTGTTTCGAATGATAAAGGAACCATCGCGGTAATCCTCAGAGAAGAACTTACAGCCTTCGGGGAGAGAATCGGGCAGGGGATCGCGGAAGGTTACGGTGTAGGTTGCCATCTCGTTGGTGGGCTCTTTGACCGAGGTGACCGATACGATGGCCGAGCTCCATCCGAGCTCTTGATAATTTTTGTCGTAAAGACCGAGGATCTTGCCTTCCTCAAAGTAATATTTGGTCGACCAGGTCTGAAGGTGGCGCATTTCCACCGTGTAATCGTCGATCTTCACGTTCTCGCCGCCCATGAAATGGTTGGACATATGGATATTATCGTCCAAAACGCCGTAAATTTCGCAATTCTCGAAGATGACGTTGCCTTTTACAGCGTGGGTCTCAAAGCCCGTGTAGGTCGAAAAACGGCGTCCCTCGGCAGGGATAACCTTACAATTCACCACGTGATAGCCGTCGGTTGCACCGCACCAGGCCGCCTCATAGGGGGTGGAATAGATGGTGATGCCGTCGAGCGTGATGTTCTTGCAGTAGAAAATATCAAAGCCGGAAGCCTTGAAGTTGGCCTGGAAGAAGAACTGGAACTGCTGTCCCGCCTTAGCTCTTTCCGCGCTCTTGGGGGAAGGATAGGTGACGCGCAGAGTGTGCTTATCGAGCACCTCGGCGCTCGTCGCCGAGTGGTAGGCAACGAAGCCGACGGTGTCCGAGCGGTTGTCGAGCTCGGGATCCCACGAGCGGCCGCCGCCGACCTTAACGGTGTCGGGCAGCTCATGCGAGTCGATGCGGAAGGTTACGCTGTTTGTGGACGGGTCGGCAGAAATCACCTCGCCGATCACGTAGAGGGGATAGGACTCCCAATCGAAGTCGAGGAAAAGGTTTCGGATCTCCACCGTGTCACAATTTTCAATGTGGAAGTAGGAGGGATCGTAACGCGAGGTCGTGGTTTCCTCAAAAAGCAGGAACGCTCCGTTTCCTTCAATGCAAAGGTTGGCGATCCCGTCCAGATGCACGCCGTAGGATTTGAGCGCGCGCATACGGTAAGTACCCGTGGGAATGTCGATCCCCGTGATGGGCGTTTCGCTATAGGAGCTCTTGACCAGGGCGATCATTTCGGCAAAGGCGGCGGCATTTTCCTCGCCCGTTTTGTTGGGCGAAAGATAAAACTCGGCGGAAAGCGTGTTGCCGTTCAGCACGGGGCGGGGGATCTCGATATCCTCAGCACCCGTAATGCTTCCGCTTGCCGTTGAAATATTGATCTTGCCTACCGAGCTGCCCTCGATGGGATCGGTCGGAAACAAGGGGAACTCGAGCACATCCTCGGTTTCCGCCTCGGTGTCGGGCGTTGACTCGGGCACGGTTTCCGACTCTGTGCCGGAGGTGGGAGTGCTTGGAAGCGGGATGATGGGGAAGGTGACCTCCTCCGGCTCGGTTGTGGTTTCCACGGCATCGGGCTTACCGCATCCGACGCTCACAAGCATACAAAGACAAAGCAAAAGTGCAAGTAGCCGAAGTTTCATATTGACCTCTTTATTGTAAAATTTCTATATTCAGTATACCATAAAAGAAAGAAAAAGTCCATACGTTTGCCTTTACTTTTTTTCGGTTCTGTGATATAATAAAACCGTAACTTTTGAATTCATGGAGGAATCGACATGGCTAAGAAGGAAAAGCGATTTGAAAAGGTATATGAGCAAGGTGGATTGGCGTATACCGCGATCTTGGTGGACAAAGAGACCGGCGTGAATTATCTGGTGCACCAGAACGGCTACGCGGGTGGTCTTACACCGCTTCTGGACGGCGAGGGCAAGGTGGTCACAACTCCGATTCCGAAGGAATGATTTGAAAAGAGGGTGGGAAGTTTGCTTTCCACCCCTTTGCTTTTTTGGCAAATCGTGCTATAATAAGACGTAATTTTAAATTGAAGGAACTGCCTATGCTCAAACGTTTTCTGGCTTACTACAAGCCGCACAAAAAAATCTTTATTCTGGATATGCTGGCGTCGCTGATGGTAGCGCTGACGGCGATTCTGTATCCCGTCGTAACCCGTACCATGCTCAACGATCTGATTCCCGACCGCAAGTATAAAATGATCATCTTCTTCGGAATTATGCTTTTGGCGATCTATGTGATCCGTATGCTTCTGAGTTATTTCGTGCAGTATTACGGTCACGTGATGGGCGTTCGTATGCAGGCGCAGATGCGGAGCGATATGTTCCGCCATCTGGAAAAGCTGCCGTACCGCTTTTTTGATAACCACGAGACGGGAAAGATCATGTCGCGTATGACCAATGACCTGATGGACATCAGCGAGTTGGCACACCACGGCCCCGAAAACATCCTCATTTCGGGCATTTCGCTGGTGGTCGCCTTTGCATACCTTTGCTCGATCCGTTGGGAGCTGACGCTGATCGTCTTTGCTTGTGTGCCCATTCTTGTGGTGATCTCGTGGACGCTTCGTAAGAAGATGCGTGACGCCTTTATGGAGAGCCGCAAGTCGGTGGCCATCATCAACGCCGCATTGGAAAGCAGCATTTCGGGCATTCGTGTGACCAAGGCGTTCAACAACGAGGTGCTTGAGGCCCACAAGTTTGAGGAGGGCAACGCCTCCTTTGTCGCGGCCAGACGTAAGGCGTACAAGGCAATGGGACAGTTCCACTCGGCCACCACCTTTGTGACCGACGTGTTCAACGTGATCGTGCTGATCGCAGGTGGCTTGTTCCTTTACAACGATCTCATCAATTTCGCTGATTATTCGGCGTTTGTCGTCTCGGTCAATCTGTTCATCTCGCCGCTGATGATCCTCATCAACTTTATGGAGCAGTATCAGAACGGTGTGACCGGCTTCCGCCGTTTTTTGGAAATTATGGACGAGCAGCCCGAGCCCGAGACCGAGGGCGCACGCGATGCGGGACGCCTGGACGGACACATTGTGTTTCGGGACGTCACCTACGGATACGGTGAGGATACCGACGTGCTGAAGCAGGTGAGCCTCGATATCGAGAAGGGAAAAACCTTTGCGCTGGTCGGACTTTCGGGAGGCGGAAAGACCACGATGTGTCACCTGATCCCACGCTTCTATGACATCAAATCGGGCGCGATCCTTGTGGACGGCACCGACGTGCGCGATTTTTCCCGTGCCTCTTTGCGTGCCAATA
>CAJGDZ010000141.1 GCA_904502055.1 uncultured Clostridia bacterium
GGTGAAATCGTTGTTAACGTTAAGGATGGCGCACCCTGCGGTCTCTTTACGGGCTATTATAACGACGAGGCTAAAACCAAAGAGGTTTGGCACGACGGCTATTACCACACAGGCGACGTTGCATGGATGGACGAGGACGGCTTCTACTGGTACGTCGGACGCGTGGATGACGTTATCAAGTCCTCGGGCTACCGCATAGGGCCGTTTGAGATCGAAAGTGTTATTATGGAGCTTCCCTACGTTCTGGAGTGTGGCGTTTCCGCCGCGCCCGATGAGGTGCGCGGACAGATCGTCAAGGCCAGCATCGTACTGACCAAGGACACCGAGCCCTCCGAGGAGCTTAAAAAGGAGATCCAGCAATACGTTAAGGAGCATACAGCGCCTTACAAGTACCCCCGTCTTGTGGTATTCCGCGATGAGCTTCCCAAAACCACAAGCGGCAAGATTATAAGAAACAAATTATGAGAACCTACAAACGAATCACCCTTCTGTGCGGTCACTACGGAAGCGGAAAGACCAACATCGCGGTAAGCATGGCGTTTGACCTGAAAAAGCAGGAAAAAAACGTCGCGCTGGCCGATCTCGATATCGTCAATCCCTATTTCCGTGCCAAGGACAGCAAGGAGGATCTGAAAAAGGCAGATATCCGCCTGATCTGCTCGGAATACGCCAACTCCAACGTGGACATTCCCGCACTTCCGCAGGATATGTACGCCATCATTGACGACAAGTCGCTGCACTCTATTCTCGACATCGGCGGCGATGACCGCGGCGCGCTGGCGCTTGGGCGCCTTGCCCCCGCGATCCTTGAGGAAAACGATTACGAGATGCTGATGGTCATCAACCGGGCACGTCCGCTCACAAGAGACGCAGCATCCACCCTTGAGGTCATGCGCGAGATCGAGACGGCCGGCGGCATCCCCTTCACGGGTCTTGTCAACAACACCAATCTCGGCGCGGAAACCACCGCAGACGACGTTCTCGCCTCCGATGCCTACGCAAGAGAGGTCTCCGAGCAATCGGGACTTCCGCTGGTGCTTACCACCGTGCGTGAGGATCTGGCGGCGGTGCTTAACGGCAAGGTGGAAAATCTCTTTCCCATCCGCCTCCAAAAACACGAAAACCTTTGAAAGGAAGTATACATTATGGCAAAGCTTACGTTCAAAACCGATAACTGCAAGGGCTGCGGACTTTGCGTGGACGTGTGTCCGAAAAAGATCCTCCGCCTTGCTCCCGACAAGATCAACAAGAAGGGCCACCACCCTGCCGAGCTCACCGATGAGGGCGCTTGCGTGGGCTGCGCTTCCTGCGCGATGATGTGCCCCGACTGCATTATTAAAGTAGAAAGGTGAGTGAAAAACATGGCAGATAAAGTACTTATGAAGGGTAACGAGGCCATTGCGGAGGCCGCCATCATCGCCGGCTGCCGTCACTACTTCGGCTATCCCATTACCCCCCAGACCGAGATTGCCGCTTATATGGCAAAGAGAATGCCCAAGATCGGCGGAACCTTCCTGCAGGCCGAGAGTGAGATCGCGGCGATCAATATGGTCTACGGCGTGGCCTCCACGGGTCTGCGCGTTATGACCTCCTCCTCCAGCCCCGGAATTTCGCTCAAGGGCGAGGGCCTTTCCTACCTTGCCGGTGCCGATCTTCCCTCCCTCGTGGTCAACGTACAGCGCGGCGGACCCGGCCTTGGCGGCATCCAGCCCAGCCAGTCCGACTACTTCCAGGCCACGCGCGGCGGCGGTCACGGTGACTTCCGTATGATCGTTCTCGCTCCTGCCTCGGTGCAGGAGATGGCCGAGCTTACCGTTCGCGGCTTTGAGCTTGCCGACAAGTACCGTATGACGGCCATGATCCTTGCCGACGGTACGATGGGTCAGATGATGGAGCCCGTAGCTCTTGACTTTGACGTAAAGCCCGTCCCCGAAAAGCCCTGGGCCACCACGGGCACAGGCATGAAGCGCCCCCACAACATTGTCAACTCGCTGTCTCTGGTTCCCGAGGAGCTCGAGCAGCTTAACATTGCTCGCTTTGAGCGCTATAAGCAGATCGAGGAGACCGAGACACTTTACGAGGAATACATGATGGACGACGCCGAGATCGCGATCGCCGCCTTCGGTATTGCCGCACGTGTGGCCAAGAATGCCATCGTCGAGGCAAGAAAGATGGGCATCAAGGTCGGTATGATCCGTCCCATCACGCTCTGGCCCTTCCCCAAGGCTCCCTTCAAGAAGGCGGCCGAGCACGTAAAGCAGTTCATTTCGGTCGAGCTTTCCATGGGTCAGATGATCGAGGACGTAAAACTGGCCAGCGAGTGCCGCGTTCCCGTAACGCTTTGCAATCGCGTGGGCGGTATGATCCCCTCGCCCGAGCAGGTGCTCGAGAGCATTAAGGAAGCCGCAAAGAACGGAGGTAACAACTAATGGCTGTAGTATTTGATAAACCCCACGCCCTTGCCGACGTGCCGCTTCATTATTGCCCCGGCTGCACACACGGCATCATTCACCGCCTGGTTGCCGAGGTCATTGACGAGCTCGGAATCGAGGGAAAGACCGTCGGCATCGCACCCGTCGGTTGCTCGGTTATGGCGTATAACTATTTCAATTGCGATATGATCGAGGCGGCACACGGCCGCGCTCCCGCCGTGGCTACGGGCGTAAAGCGTGCCAACCCCGACAACATCGTTTTCACCTACCAGGGTGACGGTGACCTTGCCTCCATCGGTATGGCAGAGACCGTTCACTCGGCGGCCAGAAACGAAAACATCACCATCATCTTCATCAACAACGCGATCTACGGTATGACGGGCGGTCAGATGGCTCCCACGTCGCTTCTCGGTCAGGTCACGCAGACCTCGCCCTACGGCAGAGACGAAAAGCTGTGCGGCTACCCGATCCGTGTTTGCGAAATGCTTTCGGAGCTTGAGGGTCCCGAATTCCTCACGCGCGTCACGGTAAACACCGTTCCGCGTATCCGTGAGGCAAAAAAGGCCATCAAAAAGGCGTTCCAGAACCAGATCGAGGGCAAGGGCTTCTCGCTCGTTGAGGTGGTCTCCACCTGCCCGACCAACTGGGGTATGACACCGAAGGATGCCCTGAAGTGGATCGATGACAATATGCTTCCCTACTATCCGCTTGGCGTATATAAGGACAGATCGGCAAAGGAGGAGACAAAATGAGCACCAGACAACTTCTTTTTTCGGGCTTTGGCGGACAGGGCATTCTGTTTGCCGGTAAGTTCATTGCCTATAAGGGTCTGACCGACGAAAAGCAGGTCAGCTGGCTTCCCTCCTACGGCCCCGAGATGCGCGGCGGCACGGCAAGCTGCAGCGTCATCGTGAGTGACGAGCCGGTCGGCTCGCCCATCGTGTCCACGCCCGACGTGCTGATCGCGATGAATCTCCCCTCGCTGGACAAGTACGAAAACGCCGTTGCCAAGGGTGGCATCATCATTATGGACTCCTCGCTCATCGAGCGCAAGGTTATGCGCGATGACGTAACGGTCTACGCCGTTCCCGCCACGCAGCTTGCCAGCGACAACGGTATGCCCACGCTCGCCAATATGATCCTTGTCGGAAAGCTCCTGAAGGTGCTGGACGATTTCAGCGAGGAAAGCGTCACGGCGGGTCTTAAGAAGGTCATTTCCGCCAAGCGTGCCGATATGCTGGACGTAAACCGCAAGGCAATGCAGATCGGCGCAGATTATTGATAGGAGGACAAAAACATGGATATTCGTTTTGAAAAAACGTCCTGCCCGAAGGAAAAGCCCGAGAGCAGTACGCTTGGCTTCGGTAAATTTTTCACCGACCATATGTTTATGATGGATTACTCGCGCGAGGAGGGCTGGCACGATGCCCGCATCGTTCCCTTCGGCCCGCTCCAGCTTCACCCCGCCTGCACCGCGCTTCACTACGGCTCGGAGATCTTCGAGGGTCTGAAGGCCTACCGCCGCGCTGACGGCAAGGTACAGCTCTTCCGTCCCATCGAAAACATCCGCCGTATGAACAACTCCGCAGAGCGCCTTTGCCTGCCGCAGATCCCCGAGGACGTAGCTCTCGAGGTGCTGACCGCCTTCGTTAAGACCGAGCAGGATTGGACGCCCTCGGCCGCCGGAACCTCGCTTTACCTTCGTCCCTTTATGTTCGGTAACGACGAGACGCTGGGCGTTCACGCCGTTCACCACGCCACCTTCGTCATCATCGCCTCCCCCGTGGGAAGCTACTACAAGGAGGGCATCAACCCCGTTAAGATCATGATCGAGGCTGAGGACGTGCGCGCCGTTCGCGGCGGTACGGGCTACGCCAAGTGCGGCGGTAACTACGCCGCCTCCAACCGCGCCGGTGAGCGCGCCGAGAAGAAGGGCTACTCGCAGGTTCTCTGGCTGGACGGTGTCGAGAGAAAGTACATCGAGGAGGTCGGCGCTATGAACGTTATGTTCAAGATCGGCGGCAAGATCGTAACCCCGATGCTCAGCGGCTCCATCCTTCCCGGTATCACGCGCAAGTCCTGCATTGAGGTGCTGAAGAAGGAAGGCTTTGAGGTGGAGGAGAGAC
>CAJGDZ010000142.1 GCA_904502055.1 uncultured Clostridia bacterium
CCGACCTCATTCACCTTCGAGGAGCTTCCTCTTAATAGCAAATTTCCGCATTTTGCAGGCAAAGCCATCTGTCGGCAGGTGATTGCGCACACCGAGGTATGCGGAAAATCCTATTCTTTTCCGTTTATGGCAACCATTCCTACCAAAGAAGGAAAGCATCCCTTCTTTGTGCTTAATAATTTCAAACCGGACATTCCCGATAAATATTTCCCTGCAGAGGAGCTCATTGACAACGGCTTTGCTGTTCTCTCTGTCTATTATCAGGATGTAACCACCGATAACGGTGATTTCACAAACGGTCTTGCAGGTATTGTAACCCCCGAAGAAGCACAAACAGATCTTACCAAGCGCGCCCCCAACGCCACGGGAAAAATTGCAATGTGGGCCTGGGCCAATATGCGTCTTCTCGACTATGCGGCCACCAAGGACACCTTGGATATGAACAACGCCGCCATCATCGGCCACTCGCGTCTGGGCAAGACCGCACTTTTAACCGGTGCACTTGACAAGAGATTCCGATTTGTTATCGCAAACAACTCCGGCTGCAGCGGTGATGCCATTACGCGAGATAAGAAGGGTGAGCACATTGACGTGATTACAAAGACATTCCCCTTCTGGTTTTGCGAAAACTACAAAAAATATGCACAAAACGAGCAGGAGCTTCCCTTTGACCAGCACATGCTTGTTGCCTCGATTGCACCGCGTCACTTTTTGTCGGGTGCTGCGGTTGAGGACGTATGGGCAGACCCCGAGTCTCAGCTTCTTTCCTGCTACGCCGCCTCCCGGGCGTGGGAGCTTCTTGGAGAAAAAGGCCTGATTGCCCCCGATCGCTATGCTGAAATTGGCGAAACCTTTGCCGAAGGAAATATTTGCTATCATCTTCGATCAGGTAAGCACTATCTGAGTCGCTACGACTGGAATATATATATGGACTACATCAAAAAGCATCTTGTATAAGAAAAAACTCCTATGACGTCAAGCGTCATAGGAGTTTTTTATTTGCATAAACCAGTTATTGGCCAGCTTTTGGAGCAGAATATCGGCATGTGCCATCGAATATTCGGCACTCGGAGCAATGTCTGCCGTGGCATAGATATCCGAAACGCCAAGTGCCTTCAGCTCCCGAGGGTCACTTCCGACACAGCCCACAAAGCAGACAACGGGAATCTTTTTTCCCGCCGCCGCACGTGAAACACCGCTGATAGCCTTTCCGTAAAGACTTTGTACGTCGATCTTTCCCTCGCCCGTAAGCACAAAATCTGCGCCCGTAAGATGGGACTCAAAATGAGCAATATCCAGAACCGCATCGATGCCGGAAACAATTTTTGCCCGACAAAACGCCAAAAGCGGAACGGCAATGCCGCCGCCTGCTCCCGAGCCGGCTATGGCGGAGATCCCGTCTCCGACCAGCGCATTCACAAGCGAGGCGTAATGCTTCATTCCCTCTTCCATCTCCGCAAGGTCGGCATCCGTCGCGCCCTTCTGACGCGCATACACATAGGTCGCCCCTTCTTTACCGCAAAGCGGATTCTTAACATCGGTAGCCACAGTAAAGCTACTTTCTGCCAAACGCGGATCCAGATCCGCAAGATCCACCTTGACAATTTTTGAAAGTGTTCCACCGGTAGGACCAAAGGTGTCTCCGTCCTTACCGTAAAACCGTCCGCCGAGAGCCGCCAGCATACCCGTGCCGCCATCGTTGGTGGCACTTCCGCCCGCGGTAAGCAAAAAGCGGCGAAAGCCCTTGTCAAGCGCATGCGTTATCATTTCGCCAACGCCATACGTCGTTGCATTTTTGGCACAAAGATTTTTAGGGTCTGCCAGTGTAAGACCTGCCGCTTGCGCCATCTCGATCACGGCAGTGCCGTCAAGATAGCCGAGCGCCGCCTTTACGGGGGCACCCGTTGGACCGTTTACGATCACATGATCGAAATTCTCTTCGCCTACCATCGCACAAAGCGTTCCCTCGCCGCCATCGGCGATCGGAACCTTCACGATCTCCACAAAATCGGCATCTGCGGCAGACAAAATGCCCTTTGCCAAAGCATCTGCCGCGCCTCGGGCATCGATACTCCCCTTAAAGGAATCCGGCGCGATCACAATTTTGATTTTTCCTTGCATTTTTTCTCCAATATACCAACCGCACGGGTTTTCCCGTGCGGTTGGTGTTATTTTACTTAGGCTTCTTCCTCTTCAGCAGAAGCAACTACATTACCCGAAAGAGGAATAATCGGGAAAAGCAGCTCCGATGCACAGATGATATCCAGATCGTTACGAGAGATCACCTGAATCTTAGGCGTTACGTACTTTTTCATTTTCTTATCCCCTTTCTCTTTTACGCTACCGTCACAAAACGGGGAGCGCTAAAGGTATTTGCCACGTCGCTCGAAAGACGAAGCGAGTTACCGGTGATAAAGCCGGTCGTATCAATCACGTGGTTGAAGCAATTCGCTACGGCTACGTAGTAGTAGTACAGAGCCTCACAAGCGTCCTTAAGCTCCTGAGTGATCTGCCCACCAACTGTGGCTTCGTTTACCGTGTAGACATAGGACATCGGGCTTGCCGTGTAGGTGTAGGTGCTTGCGCCATCCGTGATGGTGAACGTAGCCGGGGCAGCCAGATTCTTGGTGCCGATATGAGCGGCCTCGATGTAGTAGCCCTGTGCGGTCTGCTCAGGCTCAACCTCATTGCCATTTACCTTAAAGGTAAGTCCCTTAAGGCTATCTGCGGTGAAGTAGAAGCGAAGCGAGATCTGATTCTCCATGGTAAGAGTAGAGCCGAGAGGCGTGATTGCCGCAGGAATCGTTCCCTCATAGGAAGCCTTAACCGAGGCATTGGCCGCAGAGGTGTTCAGATCGCTGGTGGATATCATCTTCAGCGAGAGACCGAGGTCCTCCCAAAGCGTGATGTCCGCTTCCGTCATTGCAGGAGCTACATCCAGCTTAAAGAAGTCCTGAACAGTCTGTGCGTACTGAAGAAGTGCAGCCATAGCGCTCTTCAGGGGAACGATGTCTGCCTCTGCCGCGCCCTGCTCGATAAGCTCGGCATTGGTCATGTTGATAAGCTGATCGGCATATTTCTTAGCCGAGGTCGTGATCGCATCGATGCGCGAGCCATCCGCATTTTGGAGCTCGATCAAAATATCCTTGGTAAACTCAGCCATACCGACCGTAACGGGAATAGTAAGAACGTTATCCACGTTGCTCGTAGCCGTTGCGGGGAATTCGCAAAGAGGCGTGCTGGAGAGCTCCTGACCGTCAAGCGTAACCACTACCTTGGTTCCGTAGAAGTCAGCCTTTACAGGTGCATAAACAAAAAGCATAAGCTTATCGTCAGCGATAGCTGCAGCGCCGTATATCTTGGTTCCCTCAATACCTGCCCCACTAATCGGATACATAAGCGCACCGAACACGCCGTTCTGTGCCATATAGGCAGCAACCTGATCGGAAGCGGGAGCATAACCTGCACAGTACTGCGCGGTGCTCAGGTAACTCTCGGTCAAAACGTCGTTCTCATCGCGAGTGGCACCCGCGGTAATGTGAATGTAACCGCTGTTATTATAAGGAAGTCCGTTTTCGTCCAAGCCGGCGATATAAGCGGAACTGGCGATCAAGACGATTTCACTGCCTTCGGCCAGCTGATCGAAATAAGCACGGGTCTCGGTGGCGGAACTCGAGATTGACACACCCTTACCGGCAAATGATTTTTCATTTTTCGAAATGCCGAAATTGTCCTTTACAACACACTTGCCGTAGAAGCTTACACAACCGAGGTTCATCGCGCGAAGGACGTTGCTGGATCCAACACCGGTATCCGACGTTCCCTGCGAAATGTTATTTGCAATCGTACAATTATGGAAGTAATACTTCGAGGAGGAATTGTAAATAACGAAGCCATGATCTCCGGTAGACACAACGCGGTGACCCGTAAAGGTACAGTTATTAAGCGTTACATGAACCGTAGAGGAATTTGCGAAAAGAAGGGTCTTTTCGTCAGGCGCGATAGCGCCGTTCCACTTGGCGTATTCCGCAGCACCGCCAAAGAAGTTCAGATCGTTGATGGTGATCTGCGTAGCAGTTGGAGCAATGAGCACCATGTGGTTGGTTCCGCCCTGTGCCTTCGGCTTGATGGTAAGCGTCATATCGTTACCGTTTACCGTGCAGTTTGCGCCGAAGGTGACGCCCTCGGTGGTAATGCTCTTGATGATCTCAACGGTATCGCCGGCCACAGCGGCAGCAGCTACCGAAACAAGATCACCTGCGATCTTGCCGTTGATATAAGCTTCAATGGTTTCGTCAAGGGCGTATTCACCACCAAAGTAGTTGTAAACACCTGCAACATACTTCTCCGTTGCTACGTTCTCAGTACCGTTGTTGTAGTACCAAGGAGCCGTGTATACCTTAAGCTTATCGTCCTCGTCCACCTTGAAGGAACTTCCGGGGAGCTCCTC
>CAJGDZ010000143.1 GCA_904502055.1 uncultured Clostridia bacterium
CATTCAGCAAAAGTTTTTGCGGAGCTTTTTTCGAGTTGCGAAGCAATCTCGTAAAAGCAGACCGTATCCCCAGCAGACAATATCTCACCGCAAAACTTCAATTTACAAGCATTAAAAAAATTGTTTCCAAACGAAAAAAATACTTGCATTTGGTTTTTGATTGTGTTATAATATAGGATGTGTGATTGGGCACTTTGAAGAGTGCCAAAGAAATCCGCGAGTGAGGAGATAAAATATGGAAAGAACAGAACGCAGAGTCGGTACCGTTTCGCGCGGCATCCGCTGCCCCATTATAAGAAAAGGAGACGACCTTGCCGAGCTCGTTACCAAAAGCGTGCTTGAGGCATCGGAGATCGAGGGCTTCCCGATCAACGATAAGGACGTTATCGCGCTGACCGAGTCGATCGTAGCGCGCGCACAAGGAAATTACGCTTCGGTAGACAACATTGCCGCCGACGTTAAAAACAAGCTGGGAGGCGACACGGTGGGCGTCATTTTCCCCATCCTTTCGCGTAACCGCTTCGCCATCTGCCTTCGCGGCATCGCCAAGGGCTGCAAGAAGATCGTTCTGATGCTCAGCTATCCTTCGGACGAGGTGGGCAACGAGCTGGTAAGCCTGGACAAGATCGACGAGGCAGGCGTTAACCCCTACAGCGACGTTCTTACCCTTGAAAAATACCGCGAGCTGTTTGGTGAGAACAAGCACCCCTTCACCGGTGTGGACTACGTCGAGTACTACGGCGACCTCATCCGCTCCTGCGGCACTGAGGTTGAGATCGTTTTTGCCAACCAGGCAAAGACCATTCTGAATTATACCGATCATATCATCAACTGCGACATTCACACACGCGCGCGCACCAAGAGGATCCTTCTCGCGGCCGGCGCCAAGGTGGTGTGCGGACTTGACGACCTGATGACCGCGCCCATCGACGGCAGCGGCTACAACGCAAAGTACGGACTTCTCGGCTCCAACAAATCCACCGAGGACTCCATCAAGCTGTTCCCCAACGAGTGCCGCGATCTTGTGCTTGACATTCAGGCACGCGTCCTCAAGGCAACCGGCAAGAAGGTTGAGGTTATGGTGTACGGCGACGGCGCCTTCAAGGACCCCCAGGGCAAGATCTGGGAGCTGGCTGACCCGGTCGTTTCCCCCGCCTTTACCGACGGCCTTGTGGGTACGCCCAACGAGCTCAAGCTCAAGTACCTTGCCGATAACGATTACAAGGACCTTTCGGGCGACGAGCTGAAGGAGGCCATTTCGGCCAGCATCCGCGCCAAGAGCGGAAGCCTTGTGGGCAATATGGCAGCTCAGGGCACCACGCCCCGTCAGCTTACCGACCTCATCGGATCGCTTTGCGACCTGATGTCAGGCTCGGGCGATAAGGGTACGCCCGTGGTTCTGGTTCAGGGTTATTTCGACAACTACACCAACTGATAAAACACAAAAGAGGAGATCCCAAAGGATCTCCTCTTTTTTGCCGCCAAAAACCGAAAAAGTTTTGGAAAGGTGGTAGACAAAAGTATAAAACCGTGATATAATATTATGAATATTTATGTGGAGGTGTCGGAGCTTATGAAGGTGATCTCACTCTCCCCTGCCGCGTGGGAATCCAATAGCTATTTGCTGGTTCACGGCGGCAAGGCCCTGCTTGTGGATGCGGGCGCGCCAACCGAGAGGATCGCAGAGACCCTTGCAAGCGAGGGCGCTACCCTCAGCGCCATTCTCCTCACCCACGGACACTTCGACCACATTCTTTCGATCGACGCTCTGCGCGACAAATACGGCGTCCCCGTTTACGTCCACCGCGGCGATGCGCCGATGCTGACCGACAGCCGAAAAAACGCTTACGCTTACTTCTTCCGCGGGGAACGCTCCTGGCGGGCGGCGGACAGGCTGCTCTCGGGCGGTGACACGATTCCCTTCGGGGACAAGACGGTTCGGGTGCTTCATACACCGGGACACACCGAGGGCTCGGTGTGCTACCGCGTGGACGACCTTCTTTTCAGCGGCGACACCGTCTTTGCCGACGGCTACGGCCGCACCGATCTTGAGGGCGGAAGCTATGAGGCGCTGACGCGCTCGCTCACCACGCTTTTTGCGCTTCCCGAAGGTCTCACCGTCTATCCGGGACACGGAATGGCGGCAACACTCGAACAAGCAAAACGCAATCTTGGATTTTAAAATAAAGGAACGGTAACATCATGGATTACAACTATCTGGCAGACCTGCTTTTTCAGGACGTAACCACCACCCCCGAGGAGATGGAGGCACAATTCCCGCCTCGCGCACTTCCCGAGGGCGCAAAGGTCACGCGTTTTGCACCCAGCCCCACGGGCTTTGTGCACTTCGGCGGCCTTTTCCCCACCACGGTAGCTGAGCGCCTGGCACACCAGAGCGGCGGCGTGCTCTTCCTCCGCATCGAGGACACCGACGCCAAGCGTGAGATCCCCGGCGCGGCCGAGGGTCTCATTCGCACACTTGCTACCTACGGCATTGAGTTTGACG
Organism: uncultured Clostridia bacterium; assembly: GCA_904502055.1. Taxonomy (GTDB): domain Bacteria; phylum Bacillota; class Clostridia; order Oscillospirales; family CAG-272; genus RGIG8775. The sequence goes on from CAJGDZ010000143.1 coordinate 2,507, forward strand.
AGGGCGCCATTCTCGGCGAGGACGGCAAGGTGACCGACCGCGGCGTTTACGGCCCGTATAAGCAGAGCGCACGCGCGCACATCTATCACGTGTTCGCAAAGCAACTCGTGCGCGAGGGTAAGGCTTACCCCTGCTTCACCACCGAGGAGGAGCTGGAGGAGCTTCAGCAGGTCAACAAAAAGGAAGAGATCAAAAATACCGACTGGCAAGCCGAGGCGGCCAAGCGCCGTGCGGAAATGCTGGCAAGACGGAATTTCACGATTGAAGAGGTCGAAGCACATCTTGCAAAGGGCGATCCCTTCGTGCTTCGTATCCTTGCGGACGGCGACCCCGACAAGAAGATCCGCTTCACCGACCTCATCAAGGGCAATATGGAGATCCCCGAGAATGACGAGGACTTCGTGCTTCTCAAGTCCGACGGCATCCCCACCTACCACTTCGCCCACGCGGTGGACGATCACCTGATGGGCACCACGCACGTCATTCGCGGTGAGGAATGGCTTCCCAGCCTTGCCAAGCATCTGCAGCTGTTCCGTTACCTCGGCTTCAAGATCCCCAAGTATATGCACATCGCGCAAATTATGCGCCTGGACGAGAACGGCAACAAAAAGAAGCTCTCCAAGCGCGATATGGGCGCCAATATGGACGATTACACGCGCATGGGCTACTGCCCCGAGGCGGTCTGCGAATACGTCATGACACTGCTCAACTCCAACTACGAGGAGTGGAGAATGCAGAATCCCGACAAGAGCTACCGCGACTTCCCCTTCAACATCAAAAAGATGTCCACCTCGGGCTGTCTGTTTGACTTTGATAAACTGAATGACGTTTCCAAGAACGTCATCTCGCGTATGAGTGCCGAGAAGGTTGCCGCCGACGTGTGCGCCTGGGCAAGCGAGTTTGACCGGGACTTTGGCGCAGCTCTTGCGGCAGACCTCGATTACGCCACAAGGATCTTCGCAATCGGACGTGGCGGAAAGAAGCCCCGTAAGGATCTTGCCACCTGGTGCGATGCTAAGCCCTATATGGGCTTCTTCTACGACGAGCTCTTCCAAATTGAGGATGCCTACCCCGAGACCTTCGACAAGGCCGACATCGTTGCCACGCTCCGCGCTTTCCTTGAAGGCTATGACGAGAGCGACGATATGAACACCTGGTTCGACAAGATCAAAAAGATCGCCGCCTCGCTCGGCTTTGCCGACGATATGAAGGCATACAAGGAAAACCCCACCGCCTTTAAGGGCAACGTGGCCGATATCAGCATGTTTATCCGCGTAGCGGTCACGGGCAAGTTCAACGCCCCCGATCTGTATACCGTAATGCAGATCCTCGGCAAGAAGCGCACCGCGGCGCGCATCACGGCTATGATTGAAAAACTGTAAAAAGAGGGATAAAGACATGGAAGAAATCAATAGCAACTTTATACACGAGATCATCGACGAGGATCTGAGACAGAACCCCAACCTCAAAATTCACACCCGTTTTCCGCCCGAGCCCAACGGTTACCTTCACATCGGCTCGGTCAAGGCCATCTGCATCAACACCGACGTGGCCAATAAGTATAGCGGCCTCTTTAATCTCCGCTATGATGACACCAACCCCGCCAAGGAAAGCGACGAATTCGTACGCTCTATCCGCGAGGATCTGGAGTGGCTGAACGCCTCGCCCACGGGCGGCGTTTACTACGGCTCGGACTACTTCGGTAAGTGCTACGAGTTTGCCGTTCAGCTGATCAAGCAGGGTGACGCCTATGTGTGCGACCTCTCCAAGGACGACCTTGCCGACTACAAGGGTACCGACCGTGCCGTGGCGTCCAAGGAGTCTCCTTACAGAGGTCGCTCGGTCGAGGAAAACCTTGAGCTGTTTGAACGAATGAAGAACGGCGAGTTTGAGGATGGCGCGCGCACGCTTCGCGCCAAGATCGACCCCTCGTCCGACA
>CAJGDZ010000144.1 GCA_904502055.1 uncultured Clostridia bacterium
ACGCTGGAGGAGGTAGGCAAGGAGTTTGATATTACGCGTGAGCGTATTCGTCAGATCGAGGCTAAGGCGCTCCGTAAGCTTCGTCATCCCAGCCGTGCAAGACACCTGAAGGGCTTTTTGGACTGATTTTTTGTAAAATTGCTCCAAAACAGATCCGGTTGATTTTGGCAAAGCGCTGATTTTTTAGGGATAAATGCCAAAAAAACACCCACTCTTCTTGTTTAAGATGCATATTTTTGGACGGGAAGAAAGAACTTCCTTTTGCGTGGAAGCGAGAAATGCGCGCTTGGTCACAAAAAATTCACTTGACACAAGACTCTTTTTGGAGTAAAATATATTGGATTTATTTATATTAATTAAAGGCGCTCTCGGATTTTTAGGATGCGGCATTCGCGGCGATGCCGATGTCCCGCCCGGTAGCTCCTGTGGCCGTAGAAATGGAGATTTGATTCATGAACAAGAAACTGATTGTGTTGGCACTGTGCATTCTTACGCTGCTCAGTCTTTGTCTGACCGCGTGCGGTGATAAGGGCGGAGAAGATACGACGTCCTCCAAGACGACGCTTACCATGCTCGTGATTTCGGAGAGCAAGGTGAATTATACGGAAAAAGAGCTTGCGGCTATGAGCGCCGAGGAGAGAGCCGAGGCCGAGCAGACCAAGGCTCAATACGATGCGGTGGCCGAAAAGATCAATAAGGAGACCAAGGCTAAATATAACACGGCACTGAATATCCTTTACTACACCGCTGACGAGTATTATGAGGCTCTGGAGACCAAGCTTGTAAATACCGAAAAGAAGATGGATGACCTGGCAACGGCAACCAAGGCCTACAAGGCACTCGTCAGAGAGCAGAAAAAGCTTGGCGTTACCGACGAGGTCGAGCTTTACCACCTGTTTGGTGAGAGATATCCCGCGTTGCTTCCTTACATAGCCGTTCCTGCGGCACTTGTTGAGGAAAATGAGAGCGAGGAGTTATCTGAGGATGTATATCCCGAGGTTGACGTCGACCAGGTTGACATTCTGTTCCTCGGCGACTATGGTAAGTACATTGAGTACATCGATGCCGGATGGCTTTCCAAGCTGAACGACCAGCTTAACAGCTCGGCCAAGAAGCTGACCTCTTACGTATATCCTGCTTTCCTGGATGCCGTTAAGATCAACAAAGGCTATTACGCCATCCCGAACAACACCGTTATCGGCGAGTATACCTCTCTCCTTGTCAACAAGGAGCTTTGTGACAAGTATTCCGATGTGACCCAGATCACGTCTTTGGCAACGGCACTTGACCTTATTGAGACGGTTGCCAAGTATGAGAAGGACTACGATCCGGTCTGGTCTGACAGCTATGCGGGGATGACCAACGTTCACTACTGGTCGGTGGATTACACCGAGGAGACGGTGGACGGCCGTGTTTCGCGTGAGTTCACCATTGATCCCACCAAGTTCTCGGTGCTGGGTGCGATGTACCGCCCGAACTTCACCTCGCTTACCTCCGACCCTCTGATGTTCTCCTTCGGTAACCTGATGGCCGACGAGGTGTACATTGAGCAGCTTGTGGCTCTTAAGACCATTGAGCTTGGCGGCTATCGCGGCGAGGCAGGCTCCGATAAGGATTTTGCTGTTGGCGTTATTAAGGGAACCGGTGAAGAGATTGCCGCATACGAGGACGAATATTATAATGTGGTTCTTGAATATCCCGTTGCTACGCAGAACGACCTTTTCGGCAGTATGTTTGCTGTAGCAAGCTATACCAGCAATCTGACGCGCTCGATGGATATCATCACCTACCTCAACACCGACTCGGATTTCCGCAACCTGTTCCAGTACGGTATCGAGGATGAAAACTATACGTTGGATTCCAACGATTGTGCCACCAGAACGGAAAACAACCTCTATAATATGGATATCTACAAGACGGGTAACATCTTTGTGGCTTATCCCGACGCTGACAGAGGTATGACCTATCAGACGCTTGAGAATGCCAAGAAGCAGGATCTCGAGGTGGTAACCAACCCCACGATGGGATTTGTTGTTGAATCGGCCGATCTTCCCGATCTTGCTAACATCAAGACGGTTCTCAAGGCTTCGACGGAGTTTGAGGCAAAGATCAACTCATGTAAGACGGTAGAGGAGCTCAGAGCAACGCTCCAGAGCTGTAATGCCGAGATCCAGGGCGGTATTTATAAGGCCGCCATTTCCCAGAAGGCTATGTACAGTACGATGACGGGAGATTCCAATTTCTCGATCTATGCACTGTACACCAAGTGGGCAAAGGCAATGGGTTATATCAGCTAAGAAAAAAGAACAACGAGGCTGTTGCGGTTTTAGGCAACGGCCTCGTTCTTGCAAAGGAGAAAAACTTGAAATATACACATTTGATCTGGGATTTTAACGGAACGGTTCTGGACGACGTTGCGGTGGGAATTGAGTCGGCAAACGCGCTTCTCGCGCGGTGTGAGCTTGCGCCGATTCCGTCTGCAGACGCGTATCGCTCGCTTTTTGGGTTCCCGATTCGCGAATATTACGAGCGGCTTGGTATTGACTTTTCCAAGACATCCTTTGAGATGCTTGCACCAATCTGGGTGGAGGAATATCTTTCCCGTGCCGATCGCGCTGAGCTGAATGCCGGCGTCCGTGAGACCATATCGAGAGTGAAGGCGCTTGGAATCCCTCAGATCCTTCTTTCGGCAACGGAGATCGGGATGCTGGAAAAACAGCTTTCTTCGCTGGGGATGGGGGATTGCTTTGACGAGATCCTCGGTCTGGACAACATTCATGCGGCGAGCAAGGAAAGGCTGGCGCAGGAATGGTGCCTGGCACATCCGTCGGCGAGGCCTCTGTTTTTGGGAGATACCGACCACGATTTTGCGGTCGCCTCGGCGGTGGGGCAGGATTGCGTGCTTTTTTCGGGCGGTCATCAATCAAGAGAACGCCTGCAGAAGAAAGGCGGGGCGGTTATTGACCGTATCTCGGACATTCTTTTTTATCTTTCTTAAAAGATGTTTTCTGCAGAGAACTTTTCCAATTGTCGAATTTCTTCTAAGGCGGCGCGAAGCAGCGCCGCCGTTTTTTTATATTCCACCCACTCGCCGTGCTCATTATATATAAGAAGGGAAGATATCAGATTGCTGACCGTGTCGATCTTGAGATGTGTGACCGAGACTTGAATACGCCTCTTCTCCTTTTCCCATTTTATCTGCAGCCCTTCAAGCTTTGCCGGGCTTTGAAGTGATGCAGACGGTTCTTCAAATGCCAGCACCGTGACCATTTCGTCCACAACGCGATTTATATATATGGAATTGTTTAAAACGGAAAGGATCATAACGAGAGCAAGAAGAAGGGTAATGGCAAAGGATCTCATTGGGCAAGATCGCTCCTTTTGATGATGTTGCTTTTTCCGGAATCGTCGAGTGTCATAAGAAACACCTCACCAAGCGTTGTGTCGTGCTTGCGAAGCGTTTTAGTCAGCCAGACCTCGGTTTTGTTCGTGCTTTTCAGACCGTGACGGTCGATTCTTCCGTCCGATATCAAAATGTGGCAGATCCCGCGCTCCTTCGGCGAAAGGCCGAGATCCTCAAAGGTGGGCTGAGAATGAAGCCGCTTGGGAAGCACGGTCATCTTCCCGTTCTGCTCTATGATGGCGTATTCCACCTCGCTGATGTCGCTTACACCTTGCTGCCGAAGCTCACTGAACAGCTCGTCGATCGAGATTCGGTTTTTCAGCATTTCCTTTTGGTCGATTCGCCCTTTCCGGATTAGAACGGAGGGGCGGGCGGACAAAATGTTTTTGAAGAAGCGGAGCTTGGTTAATAGTAGCGACATTGTTACCTCGAATGCCGTGATTGTGATGATCGGCAGGATGGCGTAGATCAGGGGGATGGATTGATCGGTGATGGGGAGTGAAGCAATATCGGAAAGAAGGATGGTGCTGACTAGCTCGGATACCTCAAGCTCGCCCAATTGCCTTTTTCCCATAAGGCGCATAACGGATATGAGAAAAATATAGATGAGTACGGTTCTTATGAGTAGAGTGGTCATTTGGTTCCTCGTTTGGTTTTAAATTGGAAATAGTTTGCTCGGAAGAGGCTTGTTTTATGTATAAAAAGGACGGTGAAGATTTTTTTATAAAAAAATCATTTTTTTTCAAAAAACCCCTTGACAAAGGCTTGGGAAAGTAGTATAATAGCAAAGCTGTCCAAAAGCGGTCGGGCGGTTGAGAAAAAAGAAAAAACTTTTTTTAAAAAACCCCTTGACAAGTCAATTGGAAGGTGATATAATAGTCAGGCTCACCGCGCGAGTGGGGGAGCGAAACGGTCATTGAAAATTGAACAACAAAGAGGAAAGTACAAGCATATAAGTATGTGCGAGACGGAACTCGAA
>CAJGDZ010000145.1 GCA_904502055.1 uncultured Clostridia bacterium
GGTCTTGACAAGGTCGGCCGTGCAATCCTTGAAGCTCTGGTTTCCCTTGTCCACAATGATACGGGGCGTTACGCCGCAGTGCAGACAAAGGCGGGCAAGGCCCACGCTGGCGCCGATGGAGTCAAAGTCGGGATTGCGGTGTCCCATAATGATGACGTTGCCCGAGGTGGCAATGGTGTTCAGAAGCTGACCGGCGATGACACGCGCCATGACCTTGGTCTTTTTCTGAATGTTTTTGGTGCGGCCGCCGAAGTACTCCAGACCGTTTTCGTTACGGAGTGCCACCTGGTCACCGCCGCGCTGAAGTGCCATATCGAGTGCGGTGCGCGCGTTCTGCTCCAGCTCTGCCATGGTGTCACCCGTGGAGGAAACGCCGATGGATACCGTGATGGGCATACTGCTGTCACCCAGACGGATGTTGCGGATCTGGTCAAGAATCTGGAACTTATCGGCGATACAGCCGTCAAGCGCTTCCTTGGAAAAGACGAACACGTATTTGTCGCGGTCGTATTCACGGACAAGGGCGTGCATATCCTCCGCCCAGTTTTTCAGGACCGTCTCGGCTTCGCCCGCGGCCTCGCGGCTGCTGACGCGGACGTACTGTGCCAGCTCGTCCAGATTGTCCAGCATAACGTAAGCCACGACCGGCTTTTGCTTCTCGTGAAGCGTCGAGAGCTCCGAGAGCTCGGTTGCGTCCGAGAAAATGGTCATATAGTAGGTCTTTTCCGCTACGCGGAGCTCATAGCTGCGAACGCCGTACGTGCGATCGCCGACCTTGGTAAGGGTCTCGTTTTCAGCGCCGCCCTCGGTTTCGGTGTGGAACTCGATGGCAAGCTTTGTGGACTTGACAAGCTCGGTCGGGGAGACCTGACAAAATTCGCTCAGGTGAATGCCGAACAGCGCGTTCTTGCGGTCAACCATGCTCGAAAAGCCCAGGTTGTACCAGACGATCTTACCGTCATCATCGGTCATCACAAAGGGAATGCCGATGTTTTTTATGGTCTGCGCCATAACCGTGCTCATGGCAACGGTCTCCTGGCGGCGCAGCTTTTTACGCGCCTGTGTCTGACTGCGGCGGAAAAACGCCACCAGCGCGGCAATTACGTATACAGCTACAAGACCGATTCCGATCACGTCGTGCGGCAGGTCATCCAGGCTGCAAAGAACGGTATAAAGCGCCAGAAGAAAGACACCGAACAGTATACAAAGCTTAAAGGGAAGCGAGGAGCTTTCCTCCGTGTATCTTTGCTTTTGCTTTTTCATGCGAAAACTCCTTTCGGTCGTTTAAGGTTGTTGGTTGTTCTGCCGCGCCTTCTCGGTGCGAAGGATGCCGAAGGCACCCACACATGCGAGGATCGTGGGAAGCAGCGAGGAAAACCAAAGGCAAAGGATGATAAGCAGAATGGGCGAAAATGCGCGCTTTTGGCGGAAGGAAACAAAGATGCGGATCGCGCCGCACAGCGCAAGCCCGGGCATCAGGATCACGGCAAGGTTGAGTGCCGATATCAGAGCGATTCCAAACGCGTCGCTCTTGCCGGCCGGCAAAAGCGAGAGGATAAAGCTGACAAGGAAGAGAACCGCCGACACCGGGCTCATGCGGAAAACGCGGCACCGTGCAGGCAGCTTCTCCTTTGGAAATTGCGTGTTTCTGAGTGTGATCGTGATGAGACAGGCAAGGTAAGAGAGGATCTCGATCGGTACGATCAGCATAGCGGGCAGCAGGCGCAGAACGCTGTTGACCGTGGTCGATACTGTTTCGTCCGTCACGCCGCTAAGAACGGCGGAAAACTCGGCGGCTTCGGCAAGCGCGGCGACCTCTTGGATCAGCATCTCCTTCACGGAAGTGACGAAATCACGGATCGCGTCAGCGGAAAGTGAGCCGCCAAGCGCGAGTACCGCGAAGGCCATCGCAAGCAGAAGAGCGGCGAGAAGTGCCGCGGAAACGACGGCGACCGAGGCGGTGCGCGAAAGGCGCAGACGAAGGGAGAGCGCCGCTACGACGGCAAACGGAGCCAGGGTCAGCGCGAAAAGCGCGCGCGTCGGTTCTCCGGTGATCGCAAAGCCGAGAAGGCACGCCGTCAACGGTGCGGCCGCAACCAAAACGGGGTGCACCGCGGTGATGGCAAAGCCGCCGTAGCCGATGACGGCAACGGCACAAAGCAACAGCGCAAAGCTCGGAGAGCTCTCGGCGGTGAGAAAGGCCATCACACAGGGGATGATCGAAAGGGCGGTGACAAGTCGTGAGCGGACGGCCAGAAAAAGCAGAAGCGCAAAGACGAGCACGACCATATATCGGCAGAAAATGACCTCGGGAAAGGCGCAGAATGCCATAAAAAACACAAGCGCAAGCGTCAAAAGCAGAGACGGCGCAAGAGGGATGCGGAGTGTTTCTCTTTTTTGCATTTCGTCCACGGCAAGCCTGTCTCCTTTCTTTTTTCATTCATATTCATAGTAGTATACCATATTTTTTTGAATTTGTAAACAGTTTATTGTGGAGAAAATGCGGTTTTTTGGCCTTGCTTTTGGAAAAATATAAAAAAAGATGAAAAAAATCAAAAAAAATATAAAAAAGCCCTTGCGCAAGCGGAAAAAGTGTGATATACTATGTTAGGTTATGAGAGTGGGCTTCGGTCCACTCTTAATTGTTAGATGAGGAGCGTTTGATTATGGCTACAGCTTCAAGGAACGTGGCGGGAACGGTGAGAGAGCTGATCCTTCCCGTGGCAGAAGAGTTTGGATACCTTCTGTGGGACGTGGAGTACGTGAAGGAGGGCACCAAAATGATCCTTCGCGTGACCATCGACAAGGAAGAGGGCATCGGCATTGAGGATTGCGAAAAAATGCACCGCGCCATTGACCCGATCTTAGACGAGGCGGATCCCATTGAGGGGGCGTATTACCTGGAGGTCAGCTCGCCCGGTATTGAGCGCGACCTCAGGACCGACGAGCACATTCAGGCGTCGATCGGCGAGCGCGTGGAGGTAAGACTCTATGCGCCGGTGAACGGCTCGAAGAGCTTTTCGGGCATTCTGGCCGGCTATGAGAACGGCGAGATCGCACTGGAGACGGCGAGCGGAGCGCTCAGCTTCCCGCGCGCGGCGGTTTCCAAAATGAAGACGGTATTTGATTTCGGAGATTGATTGAACGAAAGGAATTGAAATTATGAACAAGGAGTTTTTCATCGCTCTGGATATGCTGGAGAAGGAAAAGGGCATACCCAAGGAGTATATGTACGAGAAGATCGAGGCGGCACTTGTCTCGGCGTACAAGAAGGAGTACGGCAACAACACCAACGTGCGCGTGCTTATCGATCCTGTTAAGCAGGACGTAAGACTGTATCAGCAGATGACGGTCGTTGAGGTGGTTGAAAACCCCGAGATCGAGCTTACGTTGGAGCAAGCCAAGGCCATCAGCCGCCGTCACAAGATCGGCAGCGTGGTGGAGACCGAGCTTAAGACCAAGGAGTTCCGCCGTCTGAGCGCGGGCGCGGCCAAGTCGGTCATCATTCAGGCCATCCGCGAGGGTGAGAGAAACGCCATGCAGCAGGCTTACGAGAGCAAGCGCGAGGAGATCATCACCGCTACGGTCAGCAAGATCGACCCGATGACGGGCAACGCGATTCTGGATACCGGCACGGGTATGGCAACGCTTCTGAAGAGCGAGCAGATCCCCGGTGAGGAGTATGAGGTCGGTCAGAAGATCAAGGTTTACATTCTCGAGGTCAATAAGGAGCTGCGCGGACCGCTGGTTACGCTGTCGCGTGCACACGCAGGCCTTGTTCGCCGTATGTTTGAGCTGGAGGTTCCCGAGATCGAGGACGGAATCGTTCTCATCAAGGGTGTGGCACGTGAGGCCGGCTCGCGCAGCAAGATCGCGGTGTACTCGCGTGACGAGGACGTGGATGCGGTCGGCGCTTGCATCGGGAACCACGGTATGCGAAGTGCCGGTATCGTTGACGCGCTTGGCGGCGAGAAGATCGACATTGTCAAGTACAGCGAGAGTGAAGAGGAATACGTAGCGGCGGCCCTTGCCCCCGCGAAGGTCGAGTCGGTCGTCATGACGGGTGAGAGAAGCTGCCGGGTCATCGGTGAGCCCGATCAGCTGTCGCTTGCCATCGGTAAGGAGGGTCAGAACGCCCGTCTTGCCGCCAGACTTACGGGTATGAAGATCGACATTAAGACGGAATAAAATGGAACAGAAAAAGCGTAAGATTCCCGAGCGTCAGTGTCTTGGCTGCAACGAGCACAAGCCGAAGGCAGAGCTTCTTCGCGTGGTGCGCACGCCCGAGGGCAC
>CAJGDZ010000146.1 GCA_904502055.1 uncultured Clostridia bacterium
GGAAGCCGCCGCGGCGGCTTTCCGTCAGCGCAAGGTCGGCAATCCGACAAAGAGAGCTTGCTCTCTTTTCGGCTTGCAGACCTCGCGCGCCTGAGACCTTCTCACGCGTGAGAAGGTCTCAAAATGACTCGGATAATGGACTACACATTGTTTTCGCGTTATCGTTCGGGCTCCGTAATATGCAAACCCATTTTGCCCTGTGCAAAAGTTTCGTCCACCTTTTTAAAGGTGGCGGGGTTTGGGGCAGAGCCCCACGTCCCTTCTCCGACAAACTTCAATTTATATATTTTGTGGAAAGCTCTTGACAAAGTGGGGCGGTGTGCTATAATGGCTATGAAATCAAGTCCATGCAGGGGGAAAATATGAAGATTTTTGAGGGCAACGATCGATGGGCGTACCGAGATCCTGCGTGTTATTATCACGGGGGCTTTTTTCATCTTTTTTTCACGGTTTCGGAAAAAGAGGGGGAACATATGTACAATCGGATCGGCTATGCGCGGAGTGCGGATCTGAGGACGTGGTCGGATATCCGATTGCTTACCGAGCGTGACCTTACCAAAAATTTCAGCAGTCCCGGCAACGTGCTGGTGCACGGAGGCGGCTTTTGGCTCTGCTTTTGCTCCTATCCGATGCCGCAGCCCTTTCGCGAGCGGCACTGGGCGACGAATGACGCAAGGCTTTACACGATGTTCACAAAGGATTTTGAGCATTTTGAGTTGCCAAGGCCTCTCAACCCCAAGAGCCATCTGCCCATAGAGCAGGCAGGGCGCATGATCGACCCGTATCTTGTGGAAAAGGACGGCACGCTTTACGTGTTTTACGATGGCGGCGGCATTTGCTATTCGACCTCGGAGGACATGGAGGTCTTTGAATTCCGCGGGCGTGTGGAGGGCGGTGAGCGTTGTGAGAATCCGTGTATGATTCCTTACGGCGGCCGATATCTGCTTCTGGCCTCGCCCGACAGCGGCATTACCTTTTTTGAGTCGGAGGATCTTTTGCGCTGGGAGGAAAAGGGGCACGTGGCGCTCCGCAGGCCCGAATGGGACTGGGCGGACGGGCGACTTACGGCGGCGTTTGCGTTGGAGCTTCCTTGCGGCTTTGCGCACCGCTATGCGGTGTTTTTCCACGGCTCTCGCGACGTGTTTCCCGAAACGCACGGCAACGCCACGCTGGCGCTTGTATTTACCGATGATTTTGAAACCTATTGGGATGAAATTTAACTTTTGCGGCAGGAGGGTGACATCTTGAGGGCAAGGGAAGTAAATATGCTTGAGGGCTCGGTGATGAAGGGGCTGTTTGCGATGTCTCTTCCCATCATCCTGATGAACGTTTTTCAGCAGATCTTCAACGCGATCGACATGACGGTGCTTGGCAAATATGCCAGTGATGCCGCCGTTGGGTCGGTGGGCGCGTGCGGTACGCACATCACGCTCTTTACGGGTCTTGTGGGCGGCTTGGCGGCCGGTGCCAACGTGGTGGTATCGCGATTTCTCGGTCACGGTGACCGGGAGAAGGCCGAACGCACGGTCGGCACGGCGCTTTTGGTGGGTCTTGTGGGTGGCTTTCTGCTTTTGGGCGTCGGCGTTTTCTTTGCCGAGGATCTGTTGCGGGTCACCCATTGTGACGAGAGTCTGATCGTCGGTGCAAAGCGCTATTTTCAGCTGTATTTCTGCGGTCTTCCCGCGTATATGATCTATTATTTCTGCGCGTGCATTCTGCGTGCGCGCGGACAGACGCGTCTGCCGATGATTCATCTTTTGCTCGGTGCGGGCGCGAAGGTCATTCTTAACTACGTGTTCGTGGCCGGGTTCCATTTCACGGTGGAGGGCGTTGGTTACGCGTCCATCGCGGCCAATCTAATCTCGGCAACGCTTGCCTTCCGTGCGGTCTACAAAATGGAGGGCGTGCTCCGCTTTTCGTGGAAGCATTTCCGGCTATACGGCTTTGAATTCCGACAGATCCTCTTCACGGGCATTCCCGTCGGTGTGGAGACGGCACTCTATTCCTTTGCCAATCTTGCCATTCTGACCGTAGTGAACGGCTACGGGCCGATGGCAACGACCGGGTATTCGATCGCCATACAGTTCAACAACATCGTCTACCAGGTCTGCGTGGGCGCAAGCTACGCCGTAATGCCTTACGTGGCGCAGAATGCGGCGGCAGGAAACCTTAGGCGCGTGCGCGAGACGGTGCGGGACGCCGCGATCCTCACCACAGTGCTTGGCGGCGGCAGCGGTTGGTTTTGCGCGATCTTTTCGCGGACGCTCGCGTCGCTGATGTCCAAGTCGCCCGACGTGATCGAGTTTGCCTCCGAGCAGATCATTTTGGTTTCGGGGTTGTATTTCCTTTGCGGTATTATGTTTGCGCTCAACGCCGTGCTTCGCGGTCTCGGGCGTCCGATCGTGCCCACCGTTTCAACCATGGTGTTTATGTTCGCGTTCCGTTTCCTTTGGGTTTGGTTTGTTTACCCGATCCATCCGACCCCCTTGTTCCTTTACACCGTTTGGCCCGTGGGTTGGGTGCTTTGCATCCTCACCACGCTTTGCTTTTATTTCCCAACCATGCGGCGAATGGAAAGGCATCCTAAATAATAAAGGCAAAAACATATCAGAAAACCCGAGGCAATTGCCTCGGGTTTTTGCTTTAGTAGGCTTGGATGTCGCAGGATTTAGCGAGGGTGACGTCGATCTCGCCGTCGATGTCTCTCACAAGCGCGGCGAGGGCGGGGAGGGCGACGTTTTCGGTGTAATAATGACCAGCCTCGATGAGGTTGAGGCCGTCCTCGGTGGCGGTGGACAGATGGTGATAGCCCAGCTCGCCGCTGAGGTAGGTATCGGCACCGGCGCGCTTGGCCGCGCCGATAAAGTCCTCGCCGCTACCGCCCACAAGTGCTACGCGGCGGACGGGCAGGCTGCCTGCGGCAAGCACGGTGGGCGCACCCAGTGCCGCCTTGACCGTTTGGGCAAATTCGGCAAGCGTGCAGGGCTCCACCTCACCGATGCGCCCCATTTCCTCGCCCTCGTTTCCAAAGGGGCGGGCGTTTTTAAGACCGAGCGCTTTTGCCAGCGCATCGTTGACGCCGCCCTCGAGGGCATCGAAGCGTGTATGGAAGGAGAGCACCGAGATGCCGTTTTCCACAAGCTTTATCAGCTTGCGCGGCACGGCGTTATCGTCGGTGAGTGCTCCGATGGGGCGAAAAATCAGGGGGTGATGCGAAAGGATCGCGTCAAATCCCTCTCGGATCGCGCGATCGACAATCGCCTCGGTGACGTCAAGCGCCAAAAGAAGTCTATGGCAGATGCGGTCCGGCTTCGGGCAACACATAAGGCCGTCATTGTCCCACTCGCAGGACAGCGAGGAGGGAATGACAGCATCCAATTTCTTATAAAGCTCGGAAACGGTGATCATAGCAATATCTCCTTGATCTCGGCCAGAAGCGCGCGCTCATATGCGGTGTCAACACCTGCGGCGGCCTTGGCGGCTTGGATTTCGGTAAAGGTTTTTTGATGGCGCGCAAGCAGCTCAAAAAGCAGTGGATCGCGTCTTTTCAGATTGATCTCGCCCACAAGCAGAGCCAGCGGTGAGTGGGTGCGCGTTTGGCCGTCGTAGGCGACCGAGAGCGTTTGGTAAATGCGGCCCTCGTCCTTTGTGAGCGTCTCGTCAAGCACCGCAAAGCCCTCGGAATCCAGATGGGCGCGGAGCGATTCCGCTCTGGTCATGGGCTGAAGAATCAAGCGCAGCGAGGAGTCCTTTGTCCACGGAACGGCCGTAAGGATCGAGGCGATCAGCTCACCGCCCATGCCGAAAATGGAGATGTCCTCGGGGGCATAGGGGGCAATCTTGCGCAATCCGTCCGACAGACAGGTGGAGATCTTGTCCCCAAGGCCGTAGGCTCTTATGTTGGCTTCGGCGACGTCGAGCGGTCCCTTACGCACGTCGGCGGCTACCGCACCGCGGATCTTGCCCGTAAGGCAGAGGTAAAGCGGCAGGTAGGCGTGATCGGTGCCGATGTCGGCCAAAAACGTTCCCTCGCGGACGTAGGGCAGGGCGCTCAAAAGACGCTTGCTGATGGGTGGTAATGTCATATAGTGTTCCTTTATAAATTGAAGTTTGTCGGTCTGGCTACGCTTGAACGAAGGTGGCGTGCAAACCAAGCCTCCCTCCGAGAGGGAGGGGGACCGCCTGTGGCGGTGGAAGGAGCCTGCGCGACTTCATTGTGCTTGCAGACTCTACTGCCGCGCGGGCTCCCTCAGTCGCCTACTCGGCGCCA
>CAJGDZ010000147.1 GCA_904502055.1 uncultured Clostridia bacterium
TTCCGTCTAAAATGACGTGAAGTTTAAGCGAACCCGTGCAGTGAGAGTTTAGGTCAAGCCTTTTTAAAGGCTTGCGCGGTCGAGGCGCGAAGCCTCGTCGCCCGTCGCAACGGGCGAAACTCCCCGACAAACTTCAATTTGAAAACGAAATTTTACAAAACGAGGGATATATTTATGATAAACAAAGCAACGTTTGGTCCCGGTGGGAACAGTGAGTCCTTTTACGCTGAGGGACATAAATCGACGCTTGAGGCGCCCGCGTGGGTGGCGTCCAAGGGGCTTGACGCCTACGAATACGAGGCGGGGCGCGGCGTTAACACAAGCGCTGAGGTGCTTCGGGCAATTGGCGAGGAGGCCAAGAAGCACGGGGTGCTGATGTCGCTTCACGCGCCCTATTTCATCTCACTTTCGGGCGTGGAGGAGGAAAAGCGCCTGAAAAGCATTTCCTATATTGAGAAAAGTCTTTGGGCGGCCGAGCTTCTGGGGGCGGACACCATTGTCATTCACTGCGGAAGCGCGTCCAAGATCTCACGCGCCGAGGCGGTCTCGCTGGCCATCGATACGCTGGAAAAAACCGTTGAGGCGGTGGGTGATACGCCCATACACCTTGGCATTGAGACCATGGGAAAGGTCAATCAGCTGGGTACGCTTGAGGAGGTCGTCGAGATCTGCAAGCGCGATCGGCATCTGTATCCCGTGGTGGATTTCGGACATATGAACGCGCGCGCCATCGGCGGCTATTACACCGACGTGGACAGCTACCGTCGCACCTTTGATTATGTCGGGCGTGAGCTTGGTGACGAGATCGCGCGCACCATGCATTGCCATTTTTCCAAGATCGAGTACACCGGATCGGGTGAGAAAAAGCACCTGACCTTTGCGGACGAGACCTTTGGCCCGTGGTTTGAGCCGTTGGCTGAGGCCATCGTGCGGGAGAATCTGGCGCCGCGTATCATTTGCGAGTCGGACGGTACGATGGCGGAGGACGCGCTTTATATGAAGAAGTGTGTGGAGGGACTTTTATGACGCGGCTTGCGGCGTTGAGACGGCATATGGCGAGCGCGGCGGTCGGCGGTGTGCTGATCGGTGATGAAATTTCGGCAAGCTATCTGTCGGGCTTTGATTTTTCGGACGGCTATCTTGCGATTCTTGCGGACCGTGCCTATCTTGTGACCGATTTTCGGTATACCGAGGCGGCAAGGGCGGGCGCGAGCGAGGGCTTTGAGGTGGTCGAGGCCGAAAGCGGCACGCTGAGGGAGGCGTTGGCACTCCTTAGTGAGGCCGAATGTGTGGCGTTTGAGGAGGAGGCGGTGACCGTTTCACTCCTTGAGCGTATGAAAAAGCTTTCGGACGGAAAGCTCCGCTTTGTGAGCGGCGCCTCGGCTTGGCTGGCCGAAATGCGGCAGGTCAAGAGCGAGGACGAGCTGGCGTGCATCGAGAGGGCGCAGCGTGTCACCGATGCGGCGTTTTCGCACATCCTTGGGGTGATAAGCCCCCGGATGACCGAGCGCGAGGTGGCGCTGGAGCTTGAGTTTTTTATGCGCGGACAGGGCGCTGAGGGCATGGCGTTTGACGTGATCGCCGTTTCGGGCGGCGCGTCCGCGCTTCCGCACGGTGTGCCGCGAGACCTCCCTCTCGAAAAAGGCTTTCTGACTATGGATTTCGGGGCGCGTGTGGACGGCTACTGCTCGGATATGACGCGGACGGTGGTGATTGGCAAGGCGGACGCTGAAATGCGGCGGCTGTACGAAACCGTTTTGCTCGCGCAAGAGGAGGCGCTTGCTTATCTTGCGGGCGGCGGACGGTCGGGTCACGACGCCGATGCGGTCGCGCGCGCGATCATTGACGGCGCGGGCTACAAGGGTGCCTTTGGGCACTCCTTGGGACACGGCATCGGACGCCTTGTGCACGAAGCACCGCGGCTGTCGCCGTCGGTGTCCCCCACAGAGCTTTTGCGCGCGGGCAACGTGGTCAGCGTGGAGCCGGGTATTTATCTTAGCGGCCGATACGGTTGCCGCATTGAGGATATGGTGGCGATCACCGAGAAGGGAATTCACAACTTTACAAAAAGTAACAAAGAGCTCATTGAGCTGTTTTGATAGGAGGTTTTTATGAGACACGAGGTAATCCATCTTTGCAAGGACGATGAAAACGTAACGCTGACGACCTACGTTCCGCTGACAAGGGTCGAAAAGAGCGACGCGATGCTGGTCATCCCCGGCGGCGGCTACGGAGCGGTATGCTCCGACCGTGAGGGCGAGTCCATCGCGATGGCGTTTGCCGCACGCGGCATTCACTGCTTTGTCCTGAATTATTCGGTCAAGGAAAAGGCCAAGTTCCCGCGCCCTCTGCTTGAGGCGTCTTTGGCAATGGCGTACATCCGCGAGCACGCGGAGGAGTACGGCGTGAACGCTGAGCGCGTGTTCGTTTGCGGCTTCTCCGCAGGCGGTCACCTGGCGGGCTCCCTTGGCACACGCTGGCACACCAAAGAGGTGAACGAGGCGCTGGACATTCCTTACGGAATCAATCGCCCGACGGGTATGCTTCTTTGCTATCCGGTGCTGAGCTATTTTGAAAAGACGCATATGGGCACCTTCCACAACGCCTTTGGTACCAAGGAGCCGACGGAAGAGCAGATCGAATTTTGCTCGCTGGATCGCGGACTTTCCGCCGAGACCACGGCACCTGCCTTCCTTTGGCACACGGCCAATGACGTATGCGTTAACGTGCAGAACACGCTTCGTATGGCTACGGCGCTTTCCGAGGCGGGCGTGCCCTTTGAGGCGCACATCTATCCGCACGGCTCGCATGGCCTTGGTCTTGCCAACGAGATTACGGCGCTCAACGAGCGCATGATCCTGCCGCGCATTGCAGGCTGGGTGGAGCTGGCGTTCTCCTGGATGAAGACGATATAAAGGAGCGTCAAAATGAGACACGAAGTTATCCGTCTTTGTGAGAACGACGAAAGCATAACGCTGACGTCCTACGTTCCGCTGACGAGAGCTGAGAAGAGTGATGCAATGCTGGTCATCCCCGGTGGCGGCTACCACCACATTTGTGCCGACCGCGAGGGCGAGTCCGTCGCGATGGCATTTGCCGCACGCGGCATTCATTGCTTTGTTCTGACCTATTCGCTGGGAGAAAAGGCCAAGTTCCCACGTCCGCTTCTTGAGGCGTCGCTGGCGATGGCATACATTCACGGCCACGCCGAGGAATACGGCATTGACCCTGCGCGCATTTTCGTGTGCGGCTTTTCGGCAGGCGGACATTTGGCCGCCTCGCTCGGCACGCGTTGGCACACGGATGAGGTGAATGGGGCCATTGACATACCCTTCGGAAGCAACCGCCCGTGCGGAATGCTGCTTTGCTATCCGGTGCTTTCCTATATGCCCGATATCAAGCAGGGCACCTTTGACAAGGTGTTCGGAACGAGTGAGCCGACCGATGAGCAGATCGAATTTTGCTCGCCCGACCGAAATCTCTCGCGTGAGCACCTGCCGCCTGCCTTTTTGTGGCAAACGGCCAACGATCCGGCGGTGAATATCAAAAACACGCTCCGTATGGCGACCGCGCTCTCCGAGGTGGGCGCTCCTTTTGAGGTGCACATTTTCCCGAACGGTCCGCACGGCATGGCGCTGGCTACCGACGTCACGGCACCCAAGCCCATGTACGCCAACCCGCGCATCGCGCAGTGGGTCGACCTTGCCTTTTCCTGGATGAAAACGATATGACCAAAGGGTGGAGACTTGTCTCCACCCTTACTTTTTGTAATTTGAAGTTTACAGAGGCTGCGAAGCAACCCGTGCAAGCGTAGCCGTGAGGTCACCGATAAATCAAAATTTGAAGGTTGTTGTGTGGCTTTTTCAAAAAGAGTAGACAAAATTCGATAAATATGATATAATTACTATATATGTCAAAAATATGTGGCGGAGGAATACTCATGAAGCATATCTTTATTTTGAATCCGGCGGCGGGCAAGAGCGGAAAGCTCGGTGAGATCGAGCAAAGGATCCGCGACGTCGCCACGGAAAAGGGAATCCCATTCGAGATCTGTCATACGGATGAGGTGGGGGATTCTTCGCAGTTTGTGAGGGAGTATTGTCTTCGCGAGCCGGAGGAATCGCTTCGCTTTTATGCGTGCGGCGGTGACGGTACTGCCAATGAGGTGTTGCACGGTATCGTGGGCAAGCCCAATGCATCTATGACCTGCTACCCGTGCGGTAGCGGCAACGATTACGTAAA
>CAJGDZ010000148.1 GCA_904502055.1 uncultured Clostridia bacterium
GCTGACGGGAAGCCTTGCGGCTTTCCGTCTAAAATGACGTGAAGTTTAAGCAGACCCATTCAGTAAAAGTTTAGGTCAAGCCTTTTTAAAGGCTTGCGCGGTCGAGGCGCGAAGCCTCGTCGCCCGTCGCAACGGGCGAAACTCCCCGACAAACTTCAATTTATTTGATTTTTCTGCACTCGAGGTAATAGCGTTTGTCCTCGGCGTGACCCATAGAGAAGGTCTTGCGCGGCAACGCGCCATCGCAGATGACCGCCTTAAACAGTTGATTTTTGGTCATACCGTCGAACAGGAAGCCGATGGCATCCGCTCTTGCCGAGAGCTTGCGCGTGGACTCGATGCCGTGAATGTAATCGACCGAGGCGTTCGGGTGCGCTTTCAGGTAACCGTCGATAAAATCGCCCACCGTACCTACCGTCAGCTGGCTTGTCGGGTGCTTTACGGTAACCTCGCGGTCGGCAAAATCGCCCACAAGGAGCACATCTTGCTCCTCGGCATCACCCGCAAGCGAGGCCGCATATTTTTCAAATTCGTTTGCCACGTCCTCGGCCTCTACGCCGAACATCACGCGATAGATGGGCTCAAACTCCAGTGCCGTGTCGTGCAGGTTGACCAGCTCCACCAGGGCGTAGCGCGCCGGGTGATCCCCCGCCGCTTCTGCGCCAAGAGCCGCCTTGACCTCCTCGTACGCCGCCTTGGCTGACGCGAGCGAGTGATTGCCGTCGCCCACCGCAAAGACCAGCGGCGCGGCCTCCACACCGTAACGTTCCTTCATCGCGCCCGGTGCGGCCAGCACCTCCAGTGCCGCAAGCACGCGGGCCTGCTCGTCCGCGCCGAGCAACCACGCCGAGACGTGTCCGCCCCCCAGCATCAGATCGAAATCGTAAGCCGCCTCCATCGCGTCCTTGCGCACCGCCAAGGGCTCGATGACCGTCCTTTGCTCATCGTCGATCAGCACCATCACGTGCGGAAGCTCGAGCGCCGCGTCACGCCGAATGGCCACACGGGGCGGAATGCGCTCCGCCACCGTTCCCTCGGTGGCGCGCACCATCGAGGCCGCTCCCTTTTTGTAATCGTAGGTCTCAAGGTCGATCTTACCGATCAGACCGCGCCGCACCTTGCCGTCCGACTGCGTTCTCTCCAGATAGATCATGCTGTCCTTATGCTCGGCCAGCACGCCGTCCAGATACTCACGCATGGTCGCGTTGATGACGGGCACGCGCTCCTCGGTCTCTGCCAGGTAGACCTCGGGCAGGATCAGGCGAAGTGCCGAGGGTGCGTCGCCCACAATGGCCTCGGCTTTTTCCCAGTATTCGGGCTCGCTGGTGAACTGGTCGCACGCGACCACCGCCCATTTTTCGCCCGCGGTTTTTTCAAAATCCGGAAGCAGAATGTCTGCCGCCGAAAATCCAATGTTGCTCATAAAAGCCTCCGTTTTCTGCTCTTCCAAGCGTTTTTGCAAATTTTTATCTTTTTCTTTTTGATTTTTTGTGAAATTTATCTCTTGTCGAACGCCCTCGAAATTTGGTAAAATATAGACAGTACTTATCTTCTAAGGAGGTCGACATGGAAAACCGTCTGTTTCAAAAGGGAGACCGCGTGGTTTACGGCACAAGCGGCATCTTCCGGATTGAAGAGATCGGCCCCATTGACTTTGGAGCACCCGATCAACCCTATTTCACCCTTCGTCCCCTCTCAGACAAGGGCTCGCTCACCTTTGTTCCCTGCAACAACCAAACGCTCACCGCGCGCCTTCGCCATCCGTTGACGAGGGAGGAGATCGAGAAAATACTGAGATCGCACCTGGATACGCCTCTGGATTGGGACGGAGACCGCAAGACCCGTCTTGCCGCCTTCCGCGACATTCTGACCGAAGGGGATCCCACGGAGCTTCTGTCGCTCATCCGCTGTCTGCTTTTGCAGAAAAAGGCGCTTGAGGGAAGCAGCCGCCGCCTTTCGCTTTCGGACAGCGAAACGCTGCAGGTCGCCCTTCACAGCATTCACAGCGAAATATCCCTTTCGCTCGGCATCGCTCCGGACGACGTGCCCGACTACATTCTGTCCCGGCTCGGCACGGACGCGGTTCTTTAAAATTATTGAGTAATCGAGAGTGAGGCATCGTCCTCACCCTTTTTTATTGCGCGAATTTCTACAGGGTAGCTTACGCGCTCGTTGACGTGAACGGTCACCGTGTCGCCGACTCTCGCCCCCAAAAGCGCCCTGCCAAACGGCGACTCCTTGGAGATGCAGTCGCTCAGCACGTCATTGCGAAGCGTGGTGACGATGCGAACCTCGCGCGTCTCGTCATCCTCGGGATAATAGATCTCTACGAAATCGAAAAGCCCGACCACGCCCTCCTCGCTGGCGATGTCAATGACCACCGCCGTCTCGATCATATTTTCCAGATAGCGCATACGGCTCTTGTTTCGATTATAATCGCGCTTGGCGCTCTTGTATTCGTCATTTTCCGAAAGGTCGCCGTACTCGCGCGTGCGCTTGACCTCCTCGCGAAGCCCCGGCACCAGCGTGCGGCGGTATTCCAGCTCTTCCTTCAGCTTTTCAATGTCAACCTTTGTCAGCTCGTTGTGCATCCCTGTCTCCCGTATCTGTTTTTTTCTTTTTGTCCCGTCGCCTCCGAAAGGCCTCCGCGGCCTTTTTGTGCCACGCCCGAAGCACCGCCAGCGTTTTCTCATCGCGCGGAAACAAAAGCTTCAAAAGTGCCAGCGAAATGGCAAAGGTGGCGATCTTTTCGGGTGAAAACGGAAACCATAAAAAGGCAAGATACGCCCCCGAGACCGCCATCATCCACCCGATCTCCATCCAGGTGCCCAGCCCCAGAAGAACGTACGCCCAGCCGTTGGTGATCATCCAGGCAAGTCCCACGCAAAAAAGCAGGCGCGGATTGAGGACAAACCAAACGGTTTTTTTGAAATTTTCCTTGAATTTTTGTTTTTTCTCCATTACAGAAGCGTGGCTCTGAGCTCCTCGCCGCTCTTGGGTGAGAGATACGCAGGCGGAATGTCAAGCACGGTCTTGGCGCCCTTGACGCCCTCCCTGTGCAGGCGCACCGCGGCTCTGGCATACGCCACCAGCACCGACGAAGTGAACTCGGGGTTGGAGTCCAGCTTCAGGCGGTATTCGATCACGTGGCGGTTCTCGCCCTCAAAACCGGTCTTGCCGCTTCGGATGACAAAGCCACCGTGCGGAATGCCGCTGTGATCTCTCTTCAATTCCTCGGCGGTGATGAAATGCACCGTCGTATCGTAATCGGCAAAATAATTGGGCATGGTCTTGATCTCGTTTTCAATGCGCGCCCTGTCCGCACCCTCCGCCGCTACCACGTAGCAGACGCGCGTATGCTTTTCGCGCGCCGTAAGCGTCGGTGTCTCGCCGCGGCGCACCGCCTCCAGCGCCGCCTCTACGGGCACCGTGTACTGCTTGGCGTCAAGCACGCCGTCAATGCGGCGAATGGCATCCGAATGTCCCTGGCTTACGCCCTTGCCCCAGAAGGTGTAGTCCGCACCGTCGGGCAGGATGGCGCCGCCGTACATACGGTTGAGCGAAAACAGACCGGGGTCCCAGCCCACCGAGATCACGCCTACGTGACCCGAGGCGCGTGCCGCCTCGTCCACCTTGGCAAAATGCGCGGGGATGGCGGCGTGCGTGTCAAAGCTGTCCACCACGTTGAAGTGCGCCGCGTAAAGCGGCGTCTGCACGGGAAGATCGGTGGCCGAGCCGCCGCAAAGGATGAGCACATCCAGCTTGTCCTTAAAGGTGAGCACCTCGTCGGCGTGCACGACCGGCACACCCTCGGTGCGAATGCAGAGACTCGACGGGTCTCGACGCGTAAACACCGCCCCAAGCTCCATGTCCGCATTCCGGCGGATCGCGGACTCAATGCCGCGACCCAAATTTCCGTATCCCATAATTCCAACGCGTATTGCCATTTTCTTTCTCCTTTAAATCGGGTAAACACTAAATTTCCTATATTATATCATTTTTTCGTCGCCAATTCAAGTGCCCCACCGCAAAATCTCGCTTGTAAATTGAAGTTTATCGGGGAATTTCGCCCGTTGCGACGGGCGACGAGGCTTCGCGCCTCGACCGCGCAAGCCTTTAAAAAGGCTTGACCTAAACTTTTACTGAATGGGTCTGCTTAAACTTCACGTCATTTTAGA